>NZ_WBYY01000001.1:0-66046 GCF_048985645.1 Exiguobacterium sp. A1_3_1
TATAAGAGACAGGTTAGAGGCACACGCCTGAGGAAAGGGCGTGAAAAGATGCGTCATTTTTTGGTGTCAGCCCTTTTGTCTAAAATCTGAAGAGAGATGCCTCGCGCATCTCTCTTTTTATTTGCCTTTCTACAAAAAAACGAATCCACTCGAAAGTAGATTCGTTTTCTTCATCTTATTTTGAAGTTTGAAGGAAACGGAGCAAGTCACCATAGATGACTTTATCCGAAAGTCCTAACTCCTTCTCGGATTGTTTCGTAGATTGTTTACACATCTCTGCTAACTCTCCATCTTTTACCTCTTCACCTGTCTGACGATCATAACATGTTTCCTGCGTATAAACCGTTTTGTCTGTTATGACGGAACCATCGCGGAACAGCGCATAATCCTTGTGCTGTTTCGAGAAGAGATCAGTACCGAACAATACTTCATTCTTGAAGTCTTGTCCTAACAGATGAAGCAATGTCGGTTTAATGTCGATTTGGCTCGCGACGTCTTCATGTTTGACACCTTTCGTTTGACCCGGTAAATGGATCACGAATGGTACACGTTGCAATTGTGCAACATCATACGGCGTCAACTCATCTTTGTTCATGAGTTCTGCCATCGCAGCATTGTGGTTCGTCGAGATACCATAGTGGTCACCATAGACCATGAAGATCGTATCATCCCACGTACCATCTTTTTTCAGACCCTCGATGAATTTACCGAGTGCCATATCTTGATACGCTAGTGCCTGAACGTAGTGGTTCAGCGTCGTAGAACTTGTCTCAAGCGGTGGTACAAGTTCATCTTCTGGTTTTGGCATCTCAAATGGATAGTGGTTCGTCAATGTGATGAACTTCGAATAGAACGGACGTGGTAAATCTTTCAACATCGGCAATGACTGTTCAAAGAATTTATCATCGAGCAAGCCCCACTCCGTCAAATCTGCTGGATCACCTAGGTCATAATCCGTCTCTGAGAAGAAACGATCGACGCCAAAGCTATTGTAGACGATGTCTCGGTTCCAGAACGATTTGTTGTTTGCATGGAAAACAGCTGAATAATAGCCGTCTTCTTTCAGCATTTCAGGAGTTGCCCGGAATTCATTTTCTCCGTTCGTAAAGAATGCTGCACCGCGTCCAAGTGGATAGATCGAGTTTTCGAGAATGAACTCAGCATCTGCCGTTTTCCCTTGTCCTGTGTTGTGATAGAAGTTATCCCATGAATGCGATTCCTTGATCAACTTATTCAGGTTCGGTGTAATCTCTTGTCCGTTTGGTGCTTTTAATCCAACTGCAAAGGATTGTGCCGACTCAAAGGAAACGACGATGACGTTCTTTCCTTTGTACTTTCCGAACATAGCTGGGTTCGGTTCAGCATGTTTTGAATCAATGAAACTTTGAACTTCCGACAGTTCAGAACTGTCCGCGAGTGCTTTTTGCGCAGATGTCTTAGACTGAATGAGAGCATCATACATATGGAAGTTAAATGTTCCGATGTTTTTAACGAGCAATTCTCGGTCGAAGGCACGTGTGAGCAATTCTGGACGTTCTGTCTCAGCGAGCGTCAAGTTTCCAAGGAAAACGACAACTGCTGCAACGAATGCGAGAATCGCGCGTCCACGTGACGCAACATTTTTTGACATGTCCATTTTCCGTAAGAAGAACGGTAAGATGATCAAGTCACCGACGATCAATAAATCGGACCAATTCAAAAGTGACCCGAGCGATGCAGAAACAGTTTCCGCATTCGATGTTTGGAACAATACCGGCAACGTCAGATAGTCATTAAAGAAGCGGAAGAAAATGATGTCCGCATATAAAATGAGTGTCGCGACGAACAGTGTGCCGTAGATGAACCATTTTTGAACATTTCCTCGGAAGAAGAAGCTGAACCCGAACATGAAGAGCGCTGAACTAATTGGGTTAATTAGTAGAATGAATGCTTGCGCAGAGTTTGTTACGGGAACGTTGAAGAAAAGTGTATACGCTAAATACGTTTTTAACCAAATCAATAAGGTCGCAATCCAAAAGAGCTTGTGCTCTTTATAGGTGCTGCGAACGCCTTGACCCATCTTTAGGCGCATTCGCGACCAGATGTTTGCGTCTTGCTGCATAAAAACCTGCCTCCTAATTTACATGTGCTTTCTGATTTCAGTTCACACAACTTACCTCATAATTTACATATACCCATATCACGTGAAAATTTTACGCTTAGTTTTACAAAAATGCAACTGGAATCCGGAAGATACTTAACAATCACATAATTACTGTACGTTTGTAAACAAAAAAAAGATTCGCCGAAGCGAACCTTTTACTGAAATTGAATATTATCATTTTTTGAGAAACATCTGCTTCGCAAGCCATGCACAGCCGATGACTCCTGCATCGTTTCCAAGCTCGGCAATCTTGAACGTCGTTGATCCGAAAACCCGTGGTAAAGCGAAGCGTTCGAACTGTTGACGGAGTGGTGCAAGCAATGTCTCGCCCGCTTTTGACACACCACCACCGATAACGATGATTTCCGGGTTAATACTGTTCGCTAAGTTGGAGATGGCAAGACCGAGATGGAACGTCACTTCTTCTACGACTTCCGTTGCAATCCGGTCTCCTTTCTCATACGCTTCGAATACGTCTTTTGCTGTCACTGCCTTGATGTCGTTGAGTAACGTTTCCTTCCCTTTACGCTTCTCAAGACCAAGACGAGCGATCCCTGTTGCTGACGCGATCGTCTCAAGACATCCTTTGCGACCACATCCACATAGGACGCCACCTTCAGGCAACATCGTGATATGACCGATTTCTCCAGCCATTCCGACTGTACCATGCACGATTTGTCCGTTCGTGATCAGACCACCACCGACGCCCGTACCGAGTGTGACAGCAAGGAGTTCGGTTGCCCCACTACCGGCACCTTTCCACATCTCACCGATTGCCGCTGCGTTCGCATCATTTTCAAGCACAGCCGGTAAACCCGTCAAACGTTCGAATTCACCGATGAGTTCAAAGTTAGTCCAACCGATATTGACTGCTTTCTCAACGACACCTGTATTGAAATCAATGAATCCCGGCGCACCGATGCCCGCTCCGACGAAATCTTCTGGTCGTTTATTGCTCTCTTGACACTTCTCAAAGAAGGATTTTGCGATATCTCCAGGAATTTGTACGCCATCATTCAAAACGACCGTCTCGATTTCCCACTTTTCTACGATGATCCCTTGCAAATCCAAAATTGCCATCTTGACTGTCGTGCCGCCGATATCAATGCCGAGTAACCATTTCATTGCTTCGTCTCCCCTATACTCATATAATGTCTGCTTCCTCATTTTACCGGACATAACCCGTTTGCGCAAAGGGTTGCACAATCTTAAATGTTATCGGATTGTGAACGCTTTAATTCATGTCGTAAGATTAGTTTCGCTGAATCGTACTGACGTTGTTCCAAAACGCCTGCTTCTTGTAATTCATCGAGTTCAAGCATCATCATCGCGATATCGGACGCTCGGTCCCCAAGATAGATGAATGTTCCGTATGTCTTGAGTAACTGCTGTACGTCATACAGTGTCTTCATCAACCATCGGCTCCTTTACATAGGCATGCAACAAATCATATGTCGCTTGTAACGACGTCTCATGTGTACGTTCGTACGAATGACTCGATTCGATTCCCGGACCGAACAATCCGTGCCGGACGTCGTGTCCCGCACTTACTGCCGCTGAGGCATCCGAGCTATAGAATGGATAGATATCAACCTTATATGGAATACTGTTACGTTGTGCTAAACGCGTTAACTGGTGGCGTAAAGCCAAGTCATATGGACCCGAACCATCTTTCGCACAGATCGAGACCGTGAATTCATCGGAGTGTTGACCGTCTCCTAGTGCCCCCATGTCGACCGCGATGTATTCTGCGACTTCTTCCGTGAATCCAGCATTTCCACCGAATCCAACTTCTTCGTAATTTGAAATCAGAATCTGGACCGTGTGTGGCAGCTCGATTGTTTTCCATTCCTTGATCAATTCAAGCAACAAAGCAACGGATGCTTTATCGTCGAGATGGCGCGACTTCACGAATCCCGTTTCCGTGTAGAGGAATCGCGGATCAAATGTTACGATGTCTCCTACTTCAATCCCCGCAACGCGCGTCTCTTCTGCTGTCGTTGAACGGATATCGAGCCGTACTTCGATATTATCAGCGGAGCGTTCCGTCTTGTTCGTCTCGCGCGACGTATGAACACTCGAATGGTGGAACACGATTGTACCTGAAATCGTTTGACCGTCCATCTTGTGAATGAGACAGTTCTCACCTTCAATTGCTGTCCAAGCATATCCCCCCAATTGTGATAAACGAAGTCGTCCTGTTGGTAAAATCTCTTTCACCATCGCTCCTAGTGTGTCGACGTGTGCCGTCAGTAACCGAGTACGCGTTGAAGCACCAGGTAGTGTCGCTAAAATCGCTCCTTTCTCAAGTTTTCGATACGTGATTCCTTCTGATACCAATCGCTTTTCTACATATGTAATCGCTTCTTTTGTCGAACCTGTTGGACTCGGAATCGAGACAAGCTCTTCAATCGTACGTATGACTTCTTTCATGTTCATTCGCTCCCTTTCAATCGGACTACGATGTGACATCCGCTTTGTTCTCATGATAACAAATATTCATTCTTTGCCGATACTGATATCCTACGGATACCATGCAAAAAAGCTGTAGCACTTTTTTTGCTACAGCTTCTAATCTACATCCTCTGAAGAACTTAGACGTACTTCTTCATCCAAATATCATCACGATATGTGCCGTCTTCTAATTTTACGGAATCTGGATCTTCGGCATATACTTCAAAACCGAGCGACTCATAAAGATTTTGTGCGGCTTCGTTTCCTGATAAAACGGCAAGAATGACTTGCTCGACGTCCGGTAACTTTTTCGCTTCCTCGATTAAGGCTTCCATTAAAGCGCGACCAGTACCCCCGCGATATTCAGGTGATACGTATACTCCAGAAATCATCGCTTTATGCGATTCACGTGACAATTCATATGGTTTGACCTGACCAAACCCAAACAACGTATCACCGTCGAACATACCAAGCCAAACCTCATCGGAGTCGGGTTCTCCCTCAAGTCCTTCTTGTACTTCGCGGAGCGGGGTTTGCTGTTCATCATCAAACGAATGACCGAATGCATCTGGATGATTTTTTAATCCCTCAAGGCGTAGATTCCAGTATTGTTCTGCATCCTCTTTAGTTAGTTTTCGAAAAGTATACATGACTGTCGGTTCTCTCCTTTTTGGGTATCATGACGTACAAAAAATGACGTAAAAATGCTTCTATCTCTTACTTAACCCTTTTCTAGTAAAATAAAACCTAGATTTTTCTCTTTTTACTACTGGACGAATAGATGTGATTTTTTATGTATTCGTTCTTTACATCAAAAAAACTCAAGTATGGACAATATGAAGAAAGTCCGACACTTGAGTTTTTTTGCTACTTTATTTCGGTAATACCTTCAGCATGATGCGTACGCTTATCCTTGCAAGACGGGTTCAAGCGTCTGACGCAATACATCAGCAGAATGATGGAATTTCTTCAACTCTTCTTCCGTCAATGAGACTTCAATGATTTCACGCACACCTTGACGATTAATGATGGCGGGAACTCCAATGTGGATACCGGAAATGCCATACTGCCCATCGACATGCGCACCGACCGTTAATAGACAGTTCTCATTTCCGAGGATGGCACGAACGATCCGAACAAGCCCAAGCCCGATCGCATAGTAGGTTGCCCCTTTGCGCTCGATGATATGATAAGCAGCATCTCGGACGTTGATGTAAATTTGATCAAGATCTGCTTGAGAATAACGATCGTCTTCAGCAAGTAGTTCATCAATCGTTTTTCCATAAATACGGCTGTTACTCCAGGCAGCGAATTCCGTATCACCATGTTCTCCAAGAATATAGGCATGGGCATTTCGGGAGTCAATGTGAAAGTATTCTCCAAGCATTTGACGCAGACGTGCTGTATCAAGCACCGTTCCTGATCCAAATACGCGGGATTTCGGAAGACCGGAATATTTCCAGGCAAGATGCGCCATGATATCAACCGGATTAGAAGCCACGACGATGATCCCATCAAAACCAGAATCCATGATTTGACGAATCATTTCTTTCATGATCAACGCATTCTTTGCAACGAGATCGAGTCTTGTCTCACCTGGTTTTTGTGGAGCGCCTGCCGTGATGACGACGACTTCCGCTTCGCGGCAGTCCGCGTAGTCGCCAGCCCATATTCGCATCGGTGAAGAGCTAAATGGTGTTCCATGGTTTAAGTCCATTGCCTCGCCCTCTGCTTTGGCTTTGTTGACATCAATGATGACAAGTTCTTCACAAAGCCCAGCTGTTGACATCTGATAGGCAAAGCTTGAACCGACTGCACCAGCTCCAATGAGGGCTACCCGTGTCACTTTCGCATGTAATTCCATATCGTTATGTCCACCCTTTCATTCATCCTAAGAGTTTGTTAACTATCTCACAAATAAATTGTAACATCTTTCACATTATTTGTATCATGTGAAATTAATCACATTTGTCCGTTTCGTGTCATTGATATCCTAACATAAGGAATTACATACTCATATACTTTCCAGTTACCAGAATCGAACGATGATAAACCCGATTCCACTTGCCAAACCACTCGTTAAGACATTGACAGCATCATTCCCTAAAAATCGAATACCTGAAACATAAGCTGTCGGTTGCCCATGGTGCTTTCGCTTTTCTGTGTATTCCCCACAAACTGTACATCGGTAAACGCGTTGCCCTACTGCTCCAAATAGTGTATCCAGCAGGCTCCCGAGTACACCGATGCTTGTTACGAGTAAGACGTCTCTTAAAGAAAGAGAAAATATCCAATGCGCTGCTATCGCGATGAACGCAGCTCCTGCGATCGTACCGACCGTTCCAATCAGCGACATCGCTCCACTTGTTCCTGCTGGTACCCGTCGTAACGTTTTGAGCGACCATGGATCACGTCTTGAGAGCGGTCCGATTTCGGATGCCCACGTATCAGCATTCGATGCTGCGATGACGAATAGAAACAACAAGAGATACGCAAAATCCATCGTCATGGCATACGCTAAGGCAGCAACGAACGCTACCCCTCCATTCGCAAGGACTTGCCATCCGTCACGCGCGCCGTCTTTCTCAACGATGGAGTCGACCGATTGTTTTCTGGACCGTCCGACCTTCGATAACAGGCTCGAGCTACCAAAGAAGAGTAAGAGTACTACTAATCCTTGCCAACCGAATCCGAATGAGACACCACTACCAACGAGCAGGGTCATGATAGCACCACTTGTCGTCAATAAACGAAAAGATCGTCCGGTCCAAGCAAGCAATAGACAAAACAAAATGGTCGCGCTTAGCATCGGATGACCTCTAAGTCAGTGACGATCAGATCAACGGGGATATCAAAGGCTTCCACTTCAAAATCTGAAAGAAGTTGTTCAGAAAAGGCAATCGATACTTTACATCCTGCATAGGGCACGAGTGCACGATCGTAATAACCTCCCCCCCATCCTAACCGATAGCCGTCCCGTCGATAGGCACGACCCGGAACAAGGCAAAGCTCTGCTTGAGCAAGTGAAGCGCGAGGTGCTGAAGCGGTCGGTTCAGAAATCCCCATCTGATTTGCTTGCAGTTGATCTTCTGGTCCATGTTCATAAAAGATCATCTCGTCTCCGACTACTTTTGGTATCAAGATCGTCTTGCCCTCTTGCCACGCCTGTTCAATCAGCATTCTTGTATCACATTCATTTCGAAAAGCTAATGTGATCGCGACACAAGTCGCTTGTTGCCATTCAGGTAATAATAATACATGTTCGTGAATCAACCGTTCCTTCTCCGCACGGTTCTCCATCATATCGAGTCGTTCTTTGATCAGACGGCGTACTTCTTGTTTATTCATGAATGTCTTCCTTTCCACAAAAAAAGCCATCACACGAAGTGACGGCTTCCATCTCAATTATTTCACTTCACGGTGAAGTGTGTGCTTACGGAGACGTGGGTTGTATTTCTTCAACTCAAGACGCTCTGGGTTGTTACGCTTGTTCTTTTTAGTGATATAAGTACGGTCACCAGTTTCAGTGCAAGCTAATGTGATTTTAACGCGCATGGGATTCCCTCCTATCTAGCTCTCGATGTATCAAGTGATTTTGCTTTACATAAGGTTAAGCATACTCAAGTATCGTACCAAGAAAGGAAAGGAATTGCAACTGTTCATCCGTTCTTTTTCGGATTCGTCACGTGTTGATATGGTTTTTCAAGGTTCTCTTCAAAACGCAGTGGCTTCTTTTCGACGTGATACTCTTGCTCCACCCCGTGACGTGACTCTTCTCGTTCTAGATAAACAACCGCTGATTGGCGCAACGCATCTCCTTCAAGTCGTTTTAAGGCAACGACCAGACCACCTGAACGATCAGGAGAACGCTCACTTTCGACATCGTAGACGTTACTGACGAGTGGCAACTCTTTGATCTTCGCGATAGCTTGGGCAGCTGATGCGGTCTCCATGTTGAAGTTGTGGATGACTGCGAAATCAACGATCTTACTCAAAGCTTGCGCTTGGCGTAAGAAGGCTAAATTTAGTGCCGCCAGTTGGTTATAGGTCTGAACGAGCGGTAGACCTGTCACTTGCACTCCGTAAACGTGAACACCTTCTTCAAATCGATACGCTTCCGGATGTTCCGTGACGACATAGACGTTCTCACCAGCAGCAGCGAGCCGTCGAGCGAGCTCCGAAGCTGGTCGGTCTGACGCATCATATTGTCGGACGAACAATAAGATGGCGTCTGTATTCCAAGATTTCTCACGCTTCACTGCCACGTAGTAATCATGTGCCGTCAAGAAGACATCCGGTTCAATATCTGAATCTTGAAGGAAAGGATATTCGCGATATCGAGCATCCAACCATTCCACCGTCAGCTCCTCAGCATCCAGTCGACGCTCGGTTTCTTCAAAACGTAGGATATGCTCCCGGAAACGATTCGCAGCATACTGCGCTGTCGTCTGTCCATCAAGGATGAACGGCCAGTCGCTCGAGACAGCGAGGAGGTATTCTCGAATGAGTTGACGCTTCGCTTTGACAGTCAACGCATCTTGATGACGATTTCGAGCTACGATTCCTGCTAGTCTCTTCTCAAGCTGATGGAGATGACGAATCATCCAGTCATTCCGTTCATTGATCCAGACTTCCGCGTAGCCTTTTCGTCCCCACGTTCCCATCGCGACGTGCGCCGTGTCGATGTCTTGGAAGTGACGTTCGAGGAAGATCGCCGGTGAAATCGACTCAATTCCTTGATCTTCTAAACGTTCCATCGCTTTACCGAGGAAGTCGGGACCTTCAAACCACCAGTGACCGAACAATTCGGCATCAAATGGTGCTGTGACAAGGAACGGTGGGAAGTCTTGTCCTTGATGCGCATCTAAATGTTCACCAAGTGCTTGTGCGAAGTCTGCTGCGTGCTCACTTGTCCGTTGCCATGCCCAATCACGAACGTAATAGTCTTTTTGATCCGTTTCTCCTGTTACACGATGCAATTTCAATCCTGTATCATAACGTAAGCCCTCTGGGTGCATGAACTCAGCGATTTGATCCCACTCTCGATCGTACGCAAGGTCACGATAAAACTCGCGGTAATCCGGATGACCCGGGTATCCGATGACAGAGCTCCAAATCTTGCCGGAAATGATTTGATCACGCGGGAACAGTGCCACACCGTGCGGCGAATAGACAGGTGCTCCGATTCCGTGTTTCGGTGACGGATCCGCGTTTAAGATTGAATGTTCGTCAACGAATGTATAACGAATGCCCTCTTCATACAAAATACGATCAAGTCCGGGCGTATACGCACACTCTGGCATCCAAAGACCAGATGGACGGAATCCGTAATGACGTTCGAAACAGTTCAATCCCGTCTGAATTTCAGAACGTGCCGCTTGTTCAGACAACATGTGCGGACTGAATCCGTGCGTCGCCGTACACGTAATCAAATCGAGATAACCTTGCTCCTTGTAATGACGGAATGCGCGGTTCAAATCTTTTTCCCAGTGAAGGAACGTATTCAATAAATCTTGATAGCGGTCTTGATAGAATAGAAGCGCATCTCGTTCCTTTTGAGCAAGCTCTCGCTCTAGTTCCTGGCGAATCAAACGTAACGTATCCTCGATATGCTCGATATACCGCTCTTGAATCAATGGGTCGGCAAGCATCTCGATGACGGGTGGTGAAATGCTGACCGTCCAGCCGAGCGGACGTGACAAGCGATCGACCTCCCACAATAATGGGATGTAGGTTTCTGAAATCGCTTCATACATCCACCGTTCTTCTAGACGATGCGCCTCTTCATGACGGATATATGGTAAATGTGCATGTAAGACGAGTGAAAAATATCCTTTTCGCATAGCTTCTCTTCCTTTCCCTCTCTCTAATTCCATTATCGGACGCGATCGAAATAGGAGTAAGGACGTAATACTTCGACCCATTCCGGTTGTTCGACCTCTCCGTATTGCCAATGATGCACGACTTCCGCGAACCGTCCGTCCGTAACTGGCTCGTCACGTGGCGTTTCGACTGGTTTTGAACGCAGTACTGGAACAAAGTCCCCGTCGATCGTTTGAATGCCCCATTCAATGATGTATGTAGTATTCGGGGCGACTGGTCGAACGAACCAAGCATTCGTCATTTCTGGTAGCTCGAATTGATACGTCCGATTTGCCTGTCCTTGTTCATATTCAACAAGCGTGACATCAATAATGCGTAATTCTTTACGGAACGAATCAAACGTCGTGTGATAGTGCGTCTCTAGCAACTGTTTCGACAGTTCAGACAATTCCCAGTAGACGTATAACGCTGTCGGTGACTGAACGATGGCGTGGAGGATGTCATCCTCGTAATGTGTCGCCATTCCAAACGCGTCACGTTCTAGCGAAGGTACCACTTGCACAGACGGTACGACGTCTAATACAGGTGCAGTCGACTTTTTTGTCTGCTTGACCGTTTTTGATTCTACTTTCAGCGCTACTAAAGGTTGTTCTGTTAACGATTTACGATATTTAGTCCACGCATATTTGATTTTTCCTTCAGTCGTATCCAATTGAGCTGCGATTTGTTTTGTTGTCAGCCCTTGTTCTTTCAATTTAATGATTTGCTCAAGCATTCCCAATCACCTCTCTGTCATTATTCACTTCTTTCCTATTCTACAAACGTGTTTCGAATCCCTTTACAAAAAAAGTAGGCAGAGGAAATTCCTCCTGCCTACTTGATTCATCCGTTTAAATCATAATGTTTTCCTTTTTCGAGATAGATCAGATGCTCCCCGACGTTCGTCAAGTGATCACCCATCCGCTCGATGTAGCGGCAAATGTTCGTGAATTGCATGACTTCATCGACGACAATCGGCTGAAGTGACATGTGACGCATGTACTGGCGAAGTGCCTTATATGTCGTCTCATCAATGACGTTATCGAGATCAGACAAGGCTTTTGCTTTCTCGACATCTCCGTCACGATAGGCGACGATCGCAGTTTCCGTCATATCCAGTAATGTCTCGAATGCTTCCTTCAACAAAGAGATATCGATGACATACGGGAATGTTTCGACACGAAGAACAGCTTTTGAGATATTCCCCGCATAATCTGCAATCCGTTCGAGATCCGACGAAATTTTCATCGCGGTGATGATTCGTCGTAAATCCGTCGCAACGGGTTGTTGCTTCGCGATTAAGAGAATCGCATCATCGTTGATTTCAAGTTCAAGATCATCGAGTTCATTATCGTTTTCGATGACACTACGCGCGATGTCTTGATCATATTTTTCGAGTGCTTCTGCCGTTGTTGCGATCTGTTGCATCGTCTTGCGAGCCAGTAAAAAGACCTTTTGATCGAGTATTGCAAGATTTTCTCCAAAAATCGTACGGTTCGCTGCCATTCGTCTCGTCTCCCCTTCTTATCCGAATCGTCCTGAAATGTAATCTTCCGTCCGTTTGTCACTCGGATTGCCAAAGATCCGGTCTGTTTGATCGAACTCGACGACTTCACCATTCAAGAAGAACGCTGTTTTGTCCGAAACACGTGCAGCCTGTTGCATGTTGTGTGTCACGATGATGATCGAGTAGTCCGATTTTAATTCTTGGACGAGTTCTTCTACTTTTAATGTAGAAATCGGATCAAGTGCCGATGTCGGCTCATCCATCAAGATGACATCTGGCTCGATTGCAAGGCAACGGGCGATACAAAGACGTTGTTGCTGACCACCAGAAAGACCGTAGGCATTTTCGTTCAAACGATCTTTGACTTCATCCCAGATTGCCGCACGGCGTAAACTACGTTCGACGATCTCGTCGAGGATCTTTTTGTTTTTGACGCCGTGGACACGAGGACCATAAGCGATGTTGTCATAGATTGATTTCGGGAATGGGTTCGGTTGCTGGAAGACCATTCCGACCGATGTCCGTAATTCTTCGACACCGTATTCTTTATCAAAGATATTACGTCCGTGATACTCGATTGCACCATTCGTCCGTACGATCGGAACGAGTTCGACCATTCGATTCAATGTTTTGATGAATGTCGATTTCCCGCAGCCAGACGGTCCAATGATTGCCGTGACTTCATTTTTCTTAATGTCGAGATTGACATCTTTCAGCGCATGATCGTCACCGTACCATAAGTTTAAGTCTTTGACGTTATAGACGCTCTCACGTGCTGCTACTGGTTGGTTCATACGCTCTGTCCCTTCTGTAACGACTGATTTCGTATTCAGCTTCGTATCCATCATCTGTCTTCCTCCTTAAAAGAAATCCCTTCTATCTATCTCGTTCGATTAATAACGTTTTGAGAAACGGTTCCGGATCCAGATCGCAAGTGAGTTCATCGTCAAGAGAATGACCATTAAGACGATGATTCCCGCAGCTGCAAGTCCTTGGAAATCTGCTTGCGGACGACTTGTCCAGTTGTAGATTTGAATCGGCAATGCTGTGAATTCTGAGAAAATACTTTCTGGCGCACGAGCAATGAAAATCGCAGCTCCGACCATGATGAGTGGTGCTGTCTCACCAATTGCTCGAGATACAGCCAAGATGATCCCAGTAATGACACCTGGTAGTGATGCCGGAAGAACGACTTTAAACGTCGTTTGCCATTTTGACGCACCGAGTGCAAGTGATGCATGACGCATTGCTTGTGGAACGGCACGGATAGCCTCTTGAGACGAGACGATGACGACCGGAAGACTCATCAACGCGAGTGTCAAGGCTCCTGCAATCAATGTTGAACCGAAGCCCATGTTACGTACGAAGAACGTCAAACCAAGTAAACCGAAGACGATCGATGGTACACCTGCAAGGTTTGAGATGTTGACTTCGATGAATGAAGTCATCCGACTCTTCTTCGCATACTCTTCTAGGTAAATCGCTGCCCCGACACCAATGATGAAAATCATCGGGATGATGAGGAGCATCAAGAAGATGGAGCCCATTAACGCCGGATAAATCCCAGCCCGTTCCGAACGGCGTGATGGTGCATTTTGTAGAAACTCAAGTGATAACCATGACGCACCGTCACGGATGACGCCGAACAAGAGAATACCTAAGACGACGAGACCGAAGAACAGTCCAGCAAGGAAAATGACTTTTGTGACGTTGTTGACGATGAGTCGCTGGCTAATGGATTTCTTCACCGCGACCGGATCAATGAATTTTTTTGAGACAGGTTGCTTTTCTGGTAAGGCCATCTTAGTACTCCTCTCTGAAGCGGCGTGTGATCCAGTTCGCAAGTAAGTTCATCACTAATGTGAAGACGAACAAGAGTGTACCAACCGCATAGATACTGTAATATTCGACAGTTCCAAATCCAGCATCACCTAAGGCAACCTGAACGATATACGCTGTCATCGTTTGGACTGGCTCGAGTGGATCGATCGCAGCTGTCGGATTCGAACCACCAGCGATCGTTACGATCATCGTCTCACCGATTGCACGTGACATACCGAGTACGATCGACGCAATGATACCTGATAAGGCAGCTGGAACGACGACTTTCAAAGCGACTTCAAGACGTGTCGAACCGAGTGCAAGTGCACCATCACGAATTTTTTTCGGAACAGAGCTCATCGCATCCTCAGAAATCGAAGCAATCATTGGAATGATCATGATCCCGACGACGATTCCCGGACTGAGCGCATTGTAAATCTGAATACCTGGAATCAATTTTACGAGTACTGGTGTGACGAACGTCAACGCGAAGAATCCGAAGACGATCGTTGGAACACCTGCTAACACTTCAAGAATTGGTTTTAAGATACGGCGTGCGCGGTCTGACGCGTACTCACTTAAATAAATCGCTGATGTGAGACCGATCGGCACGGCAACTAGCATCGCAATCACGGTAATCTCAAGCGTCCCGACGACAAGCGGCCAAATTCCATACTCTGGTTGTGAGTTGAGTGGATACCAGCTCGTACTGCCGAAGAATTCCTTGAACGGAACGACTTCGAAGAAGTGCTCTGTTTCAATGACTAACGTGAGAATGATGCCGATGGTCGTAACGACCGAGACGAACGCACAAAGGAATAACACGATCGGCATGACGCGTTCCATGACGTTTTTCATACTATATTTTTGCTGTCGGTTCTGTTGAATCAGCTCGCGAACCGATTTATTTTGTGTTGAACTCATCCTTCTTCACTCCCTACTCCTTCTTGACATGAGAACGGGACCCAACCGGTACAGACTTCCCCGGTTGGGCCATCCTCATGACTCGATGATTTATTTCATTGCGTCTTCAATTGCTTTTGCGTTTTCATCGTAACGATCTTGCGGCATTTTGATATATCCGACTTCTTCAGCAAGATCACCAGCGTTCTCGTTCGTGAACTGAACGAAGTCAGCGACTTGTTTTTTGTCTTTCATCGATTTGTTATTGATGTACGTGTAGATTTCACGTGATAGTGGATAAGAGAGATCTTTGATCGTTTCTGGTGTTGGATCAACTGCGTCTTTTCCTTCAGCAGAAAGTGGTACTTCCTTCAACTTATCTTTATTCTCAGCGTAGTACGCATAACCGAAGTATCCGATTGCGCCTTTCGTTCCTTCAACACCCTTGACGAGAACGTTATCGTCTTCTGATAATTGAACATCTTTACGCATGTCTTTTTTCTCAAGTACTTCCTCAGAGAAGAAATCAAATGTTCCTGAATCTTTCCCTGGGCTGAAGAATTTCAATGGTTCAGCCGGGTAAGAAGAATCGACATCTTTCCAAGTCTTGATGTTCGGGTCGAGCCAGATTTTCTCGAGTTGCTCCATTGTGAGTTCTTTTACCCATGTATTTTCTTTGCTGACTGCGACAGTCAAACCGTCATATGCGAGTGCCATTTTTGTGAATTCAATGTTGTTCTTTTTCGCTTCAGCTGCTTCTTCTTCTTTAATTTCACGCGATGCGTTTGAAAGATCTGTTTCCCCAACGACGAAGCGTTTGAATCCGCCACCTGTACCAGAGACACCGACTGTGACATCTACGTCAGGTTGTTCCATCGAATATTCTTCACCGACAGCTTCCATGATCGGGAAGACTGTAGAAGAACCGTCGATTGCGATTTTTCCTTTTAAATCAGATGAACTAGCAGAACCGCCTTTATCGTTACCACATGCTGCCCCCACTACTGCGATTGATGCTACCGTTGTGATGAGTGCTGTTTTTTTCATCCAAGACATGATTAATTTTCCTCCTCGAAAGTATGTCGCTGACGATGTCACGACTTTTTATCCGTTTTCCTTACAAGACTTATACTACGGATGAACTATTAAAACGAAATGAATCCAACGTAAAAGAATTGTAAAGGCGTGTTTTTTAGTGTTTACAATTCGAAATCCATTAGAAAAAAAGGTCAATACAAACAAAAAAACGAGAGTGATTGCTCACTCTCGCTTTATTTCTAGTTAATTTGGCTTAGTTTGCCATGGTACGTCCTTCACATTGAAATACGCTTTGACAAGATCATGACCGATTTTTGAGTTGACGGTTTCTTGTTCCATATAAGGAAGGAACACGGCCCATGCCATCTCTGGATTGTCATACGGTGCCCAACCGACAAGGTTCGAGTTCAATGAACGAACCGGTTGACCACTTCCGTCACGTAAGGCGATTCCATCATCACCATAGACACTGACCTGCGCTGTACCTGTTTTCGCAGCTGCATCAATACCGGTTTGGGCAATGATTTTTGCTGTACCACGCTCTCCCTTAACGACACGATGCAATCCTTCGCGGACATGATCAATGTTATCTTGACTGACCTCAATCCGATTCAGGTAATTCGTCTTGAAGCTATAATCCACTTGTTTCGTTCCTTTTTCAATCGAATTCGACGCGAGAACTTCTTTTAAGAAGTGCGGTTGAACACGATAGCCACCGTTGGCAAGTGTTGAAATATACTGTGCAACTTGTAGCGGTGTAAAGGCATCGTACTGTCCGATGACTCGGTCCATGAGTAGCGTGACACGGTCCGGTGTCCCTTGAACACCTTTTGCTTCGTACGGTAAATCGACACCGGTCGTCACTCCGAGCCCGAACTGACTGTAGTAATTCTGCATGATCGCAGCCGCTGCATCTACACTTGCTCCAGCGATACCATTACTCGGATATTTCGCCATCCGCATCGCAATATTGAACATATAAACGTTTGATGAACGCTCAAGTGCCGTCAAATCCGTGATTGCTCCCATGTTGACGTACGATGCTTTTTTCGTACCACCAATCGTGATCGGAGCATCATTGATGACTTCGTTTTGACGGATAACACCTTCCTCAAGTCCCATCGCAACCGTTGCACCTTTGATCGTCGAACCGATTTGAAGCGACGTCAAGACGTTATTGATTGCGACATCTGAGAACTTGCCGGTTGCTGGATCCAACTTTTGACCAGACATCGCAAGAATCTCACCTGTCTGTGGATTCATGACGACGGCGTAACCTTCTTTTAGATAACGACTACCCATGCCACGCCCCATTTTAATGGCTTGTTGCATGATTTTGTCGACTTGTTTGTTGTACTCTGCATCAACAGTTAAAACGAGATCTTTACCAGACTCGCCTTCCTCGCGTTTTGGATCACCGACCGGCTCTCCATTGAACGTCTCATACACATCGTATGCGGGTTTCCCACGCAGTAGATCTTCATACTGTTGTTCAAGGAATGATGTTCCGACACGGTCATTCAAGCTGTAACCTTTTGCTTTGAACTCTGCTTGTTGTTCTGCTGGAATCTTCGAGTACTTCCCAAAGATATTCCGAAGTGTTCCTTCATATGGATAAGAACGCTCGTAAAACGGTTCCACCGATACACCTTTTAAATCTTCTAGATTTTCATCGATGATCGCCATCTCTTTTGCAGATGCACCGAGTTTGACGAGCTGCGGATCAAGTGCATAACCAACTTCCATGTTATGTTTGATCGCGATGACTTCCATTGTCTGATCATCATAATCGATATCCTCTTTTGTGATGGCATCTAAACGAATTTTATCTTGCTCCGGAATCGAGAGCTTACTTTGTGCTTCTGTTGAAGGATACTTCTTTTTTACTGCCTCTTGGTATCGACGATCCGATTCTTTTGTATTCGTCGCCACCCAAAAATCCTTGATGTCCCGTTCCGTGACTTTCCAATCTTTTTTCGGTAGATCAATGATTGCCGCAAGACGCTGTGCAATCTCAATGCGTTCATCGACTTTCGTCGTTTGTGCGCGACGGTAGACGATGGAGTATTTAGAAATCGTATCAACCAAAAGACGACCATCCCGGTCATAAATCTTTCCGCGTGGCACTTCATATTTTGATGCGATCATTTCTGTTTTTTGAACTTCCCGCGAAATTTTCTCACCATTGACGATTTGCACGACTCCTAAACGGAAAATCAAAATCGCAAACAATAAAAAAACGACGAAGAACATTAAATTCAGACGAAGCGGCAGATGATTACGCCGTCTTCCTCGTACGGTGATTCGTTTAGCCATGGCGTACTCCCCTATCGTTCAAAAGTCATCTTGTTTCATTATATAGAAGGAAACTTTCCATAACAACCTATCCCATCATTTTCCGCATTAAAAAAAGCGTATCGTTCACAATTGAACGATACGCTCGTTTTCACATTACTTCGCGTCAGCGTAAAGCTTCGCTACGTGATCCCAATCAACGACGTTGAAGAACGCATTGATGTAATCAGGACGGCGGTTTTGGTAGTTGAGATAGTATGCATGTTCCCAAACATCAAGACCGAGGATTGGTGTTTTGCCTTCCATGACTGGTGTATCTTGGTTTGGTGTCGAAACGACTGCCAATTTCCCACCATCAACGATTAACCAAGCCCAACCTGAACCAAAACGAGTTGTTGCTGCTTTCGCGAATGCATCTTTGAATGCATCAAATGATCCGAATGCTTCGTCGATTGCTGCCGCGAGTTCCCCTGTTGGAGCAGCACCATCGTTCTTCTTCAACAGTTTCCAGAAGAATGAGTGGTTCCAGTGACCGCCACCGTTGTTACGGACTGCAGTTTGAATGTTTGCTGGGAGAGCATCCAAGTTTTGAAGAAGTTCTTCAAGTGACTTTCCTTCATGTTCTGTACCCTCAAGCGCCGCATTCACGTTCGTGACATACGTGTTGTGGTGTTTCGTGTGGTGAATCTCCATCGTACGAGCATCGATATGTGGCTCAAGCGCATCATAAGCGTAGCCGAGTTCTGGTAATTCAAATTTTGACATGTTCATGTCCCCCTTTGTACTATTTTCGAAAACTTCAATACCCTTTAAGACTAGCAAAAGAACCTGTGTTGACGCAAGTCAAGACCCTCGGATTTACTCGACTTCTCGTGGAGCAAAAACTGATACACCACCACCTGGAACTGGGAAGACACCAAATCCTTCATCGTCGATCACAACAGGGTGATCTTGATGGTTCGTATAGTCAAACCATTCTTGACCTGCACGTTCTTCACCGACAAACATCCGTTTTTCACACATATCGGCATTCGACAATAAGACCGCACAGCCGGAGTTCTCAATTTCCTCAACTCCACGACGAACCCAACCGACACAATGTGGATCATCGAGATAATCTTCTTGTTCACCATACGCTTTGTGATACCGTGCATAGAGTAAGGCATCAATCATTTCTTTTTTTCCTTCTACCGGATGTGGTCCTTGCACACCATAATAGTCACCGTAGAAGACACATGGATAACCATCTTTACGAAGTAAAATCGCCGCGTAAGCATGTTGTTTAAACCAGTCATCCACCCACGACTCCAGTGATTCGCCCGGTTGTGAATCGTGATTATCGACGAACGTGACGGCATTCGTCGGGTGTGATTCGACAAGGGTATCCGCAAACAACGTCGTCATATCAAAGTCTTGCCCCTGCTTCGAAGCTTCATGGAACTTGTAATGAAGCGGAACATCGAATAAATCGATCGTATAGTCGACGCTATCGAGGAAATGACGACAATCATCGAGATCTGATTTCCAGAACTCACCGACCATATAGAAGTCACCTTCACTTTTTTCAATCATTGATTTTGCGAATTCATGAACGAATTCATAGTTGATATGTTTGATGGCATCGAGTCGGAAACCTTGGCAATCAATTGTTTCTTGGAACCAATGTCCCCAGCGGATCATTTCTTCTCGGACTTCAGGGTGATTATAATCGATGTTCGCGAACATCAAATAGTCATAGTTTCCGAATTCATCATCGACTTGATCATTCCAATCTTTATTTTTACCGGAAATTTTAAAGACACCCGTCTTTTCTTCACGAGCATCAAAATCCGTTCCATTGAAAAATTCATGTGTCCAGATGAAATCTGAATATTTTCCGTTACGTCCCGGGAACGTAAACTTCGTCCAAGCTTCGATTTCAAACTCTTCTGAAATTTCTTTCGAACGATCTTCCGGATGGACTTCGACGACATTGATCGTCTCGAGTTCATCGGCTGCTGCTTTATGGTTCATGACGACATCCGCGTAAACAGCGATATCGTTCTCACGAGCAACCTGGATCGCTTCGACGAGTTCATCTTTCGTACCGTATTTCGTACGGACCGTTCCTTTTTGATCAAATTCGCCTAAATCATAGACGTCATAGATGCCATATCCTGTATCTTCATCCGATTGACCTTTTGACGCCGGTGGAATCCACACGGACGTGATGCCGGCAGCACGTAATTCAGGCGCCCGCTCTTTCAAGCGTTGCCAGTGCTTCCCATCATTCTCTACATGCCACTCAAAAAACTGCATCATCGTATGGTTACGTTCCATCTCTCTTCGCTCTCCCTTAGTTACTATAGTATGAATATTATTACAATATCTTTACTATTCCCCGGGGGAACAAAAATAAACGCTCCTCGTTTTTCAACGAGAAGCGTTTTACTGAATGGACCCTGCAGGGCTCGAACCTGCGACCGGACGGTTATGAGCCGTCTGCTCTGACCAGCTGAGCTAAGGGTCCTTAAGTAATAGTAGCGGCGGAGGGAGTCGAACCCACGACCTCACGGGTATGAACCGTACGCTCTAGCCAGCTGAGCTACACCGCCATGATGTATGTTTCTTACTCTTACTAGATTACGAGATGTGGCGAAACTTGTCAATATGCTATTTCAAAAAAATAAACAGCTGATTTCATTTTTTGAAATCAGCTGTCATAGATAAATCGTATTTCACTTAGTTCGTTAATGCGGTCCGCTGTTCAAGGACGAGATCCGTGATGTTGACAGCGTGATCGCCAATTCGTTCGAGGTTCGACAAGAGATCGACGAAAATCATCCCTGCTTGTCCCGTACATTCGCCAGCGTTAACACGAAGGACATGATGCTTACGGAATGAACGTTCGAGTGCATCGAGTTTACCTTCGAGTTCGAGAACTTTTCGAGCCCGTGTGACATCATCCTCTTCGACAGCGCGAACGGCACAATCGACGATTTCTTGTGTCAAAGCGTACATATCATCAAGTTCTTGCTTCGCTGATGATGTGAACTGAATCCGGTTGACGATTTGGAAGTCAACCAATTCGACGATGTTTTCAACGTGGTCACCAATCCGTTCAAAATCATTGACGGCATGCATCAGTAACGAGTGCTCATTTGATTCACGTTCTGATAAATCATGTGCCGCTACTTTAACGAGATAACTCGTGACTTCTGTATTTAAATGGTTGATCGCATATTCAATCTGTTGTGATTCCGATACATCTTTCTTATCATGCGATTGTGTGTAACGCTGTGCTTTTGCAAGTGCGTCTTTCGAGAATTCACCCATACGCAATACTTCGAGCTTTGCTTGGTTTAATGCGAGTGCTGAAGATTGGTTCAAGATATTTTGATCCAGATGACGCGGTTTTGAATCAATCGTCGTATCCGTACCCGGTACGATTTTTTGTACAAGCCATGCGATTTGCGCAATGAACCAACACTGAATCAACGTATTGACGACGTTGAATGTTCCATGTGCAAAGGCGATTTGCATCTTTGGACCTAAATCAAGCGCGCCCGTGATCCAAGTAATGAAATTCGAGAAGATCGGTAAAGCAATCAAGAATAAAATCGTCCCGATAATGTTGAAGATGACGTGTGCTGCTGCTGTTCGTTTAGCTGCAATCGACGCACCAAGTGCTGCGAGTACTGCTGTGATCGTCGTTCCGATGTTATCACCGAACAAGACGGGAAGTGCTGCTTTGATATCGATCATGCCACCAGCGTATAGCTCTTGTAAGATACCGATCGTTGCTGACGACGACTGAACAAGAACGGTAAAGATCGTTCCGACGAATACACCAAGCAATGGGTTATCCGACATCGATACCGTCAACTCACGGAACCAGACACTTGACTCAAGTGGAGCCATTCCGTCGCCCATCAATGTCAAACCATAGAACAATGCACCGAAGCCAAAGAAAATCTGTCCGATGTATTGAACCCGTTCTTTATTAAAGAAGAAGATCAAGAAAGCACCAATGGCGATTGCTGGAAGCGCAGCTTCCTTGACGTTAAAGCCGATGATGAAGGCCGTAATCGTTGTTCCGATGTTAGCCCCCATGACGACTCCAATCGCCTGTCGTAAATTCATCAGACCTGCACTAACGAGTCCGACGACGATGACGGTCGTCCCTGACGACGACTGTATCAAAATCGTGACGACGATACCTGCTAGGATACCTAACAGTGGGTTCGTCGTATATTTATCGAGGATATAACGTAATCGGTCTCCTGCTGTTTTTTGGAGCCCATCTCCCATATACTTAATACCGAATAGGAAAATCCCGAGTCCACCGATGAAGGTGAAAATCATTTCCTGCAAATCATAGTTCATCTTGCCAGCTCCTTTATTTCATGTGGATTGATGTGTTTGTAAAGTTTATTTTCTCAACTCCCCCATTATGTAAAGGTCTGTTGAACTTGTAAATAGTTTTTGAGACATCCGTTTGTTAAGGTTTTATTAATCTGTACCATTACACAAAAACCCTTTATTACTAATAAAAATTAAATAATTAAAATCTGTTTTAAAACAGTAGAAAGAGTGATTTACTTGTCATTTTTACGTCAACTGATTAATTACTTACAAACTTCTTTAATTCCAAATCGTCCGTTTTTGCGTCTTCGTTTGGCAGATGTTTCCCTTTATTTTTGTGGATTAGCTTGGATTTCATTTTGGACGACGGTCATTGATTCCTTCTTTTTACAAAAAAACATCCCAATCGTCGTCTGGTTCATCCTTCATTTCATCTTTATCGCAATCGCTGTATTACTTTACGTATTGTTTATGGCGTATCTAACGAAGGGATTTGTCCGATTGTTACTTCCCCGTCCGTGGGCGTATCGCCAAACGTTTCCTTACACGGTCGCGACGAATCTCTGGTCTTTCCCACTCGGTATGCTTCTATACCAACTCGATTATCCTCGCTTCGGAATCGGGATACTCCTAATCGGACACTTCGTCTACACATTAGTTCCATTATGGATTGCCCGTTCCGCGAAGCCACGCGCTTCACGCAAACCTCAATGAGTATCAAAATCAGGCGTCCGACGGATTGACGGACGTCCTTCTTTCATTAAACAATTGTAAATGTTCGATTTTCGTTCTTGTTTCTCGATTTTTAGGGAATAGTTCGATATGATAGGAAGGGTAAACATAAACAATATGGCGGTATGCCACAAAAGGAGATTTTCGATATGCCGAAAATGGTCCATCGCTCTAAGACTCGTCCTGTTCGTGTAGGGGACCTTGTCATTGGTGGAAATAATGAAGTCATCATCCAAAGTATGACGACAACTAAAACACACGACGTCGAAGCGACAGTCGCTGAAATTCTACGTCTTGAAGAAGCTGGTTGCCAAATCGTCCGCGTCGCTTGTCCAGAAGAACGTGATGCGCTCGCACTTGCAGAAATCAAAAGCCGAATCAACATTCCGCTTGTCGTAGACATCCACTTCAACTATAAACTTGCACTCATGGCAATCGAAGCTGGCGTCGATAAAATCCGGATCAACCCGGGTAACATCGGTCGCCGCGAAAAGGTCGAAGCCGTCGTGACAGCAGCCAAAGCGAAAAACATCCCAATCCGGATCGGAGTAAACGCCGGTTCACTTGAAAAGCACATTCTTGAAAAATACGGCTACCCGACAGCACGTGGTATGGTCGAGAGTGCGTTGCACCACATTAAGATCCTCGAAGATCTCGACTTCCATGACATCATCGTCTCGCTTAAGGCATCAGACGTACAGTTGGCGCTTGAAGCGTATCAACTTGCTTCTGAATCGTTCGACTATCCACTTCACGTCGGGATCACGGAATCTGGTCCACTTCGCTCTGGTTCATTAAAATCAGCAGCGGGACTTGGCGCGATCTTGTCACGCGGAATCGGAAACACGGTTCGTGTATCTCTTTCAGCGGATCCTGTCGAAGAAGTAAAAGTCGCAAAAGAAGTCTTGAAATCATTTGGTCTCGCGGCGAATGCGGCGACATTGATCTCATGCCCAACATGTGGTCGGATCGAAATCGATTTGATGTCGATCGCTGCAGAAATCGAAGACTATATCGAAAACATCCAAGCGAACATCAAAGTCGCGGTTCTCGGATGTGCGGTCAACGGTCCTGGTGAAGCACGTGAAGCTGATATCGGTATCGCTGGCGCACGCAACGAAGGATTATTGTTCCGTCACGGAGAAATCATCCGTAAAGTACCGGAAGCAACGATGGTCGAAGAATTGAAGAAAGAGATTGATGCAATCGTTCTCGAAAAACAGGCTGAAAAAGAAGCCGAAAAAGCAAATCACGCATAAGTGGAAGACTCCTCCCTCGCGAGGAGTCTTTTTTCCTATCTCGATTTCGACTATGTTATACTAAGTGAAGAAAAATTTTTAGAACGTGGGTGACTGTAAATGAAAATTGGAATCGACATTGATGGAACGATCACACATCCATCCTCTTGCTTCACTTACATGAATAAACATCTCGGAACGTCGATTGACTTCAATCAGGCGTCCGAGTATGAATTGCATACGTATACCGATATGAATCAAATCGAATTTTGGGACTACATGGTGAACTCTGGTCACGAGACAGGCATTTATCGTGAATCCATCCCTCAAGAACATGTTCGTCATCACTTATGGAATTTGCGGAAGCAATATGATCTCCATTACGTAACAGCACGATCGGAGCTCGTTCGTCCTGTAACAGAAGAGTGGATCAAACAACACGAACTTCCTCTTGATTCCTTGATCATGACGGGATCACACGACAAAGTACAAGTCGTCCGTGATTTATCACTCGATTTATTCATGGAAGATCGATTAGAGAATGCTGTACAAATCGCAGAAGACACCTCTATTCCTGTAATCTTGTTCGATGCACCTTATAACCGTAAAGCCGTACCGAATAATGTCATTCGTGTCGCTTCCTGGAATGAGGCCGTTCAAGAGATTCAAAAATTTGCACCAATTCGTTAAAACAGCCGATTAGGCTGTTTTTTCCATTTTCTATGCCATTATCCGATGAGATAGCATACAATGGCATTAGATTTAGATTTTCTAATAGAAAGGGTTTCATGATGCTTACGACAGTGAATATCTTTTTCGTCAATATCTGTATTATCTTTCTTGTCTCTACATTCACTTTTTATCTGTTGCGTGATCGCTTACCGATTCAACCGGACTCGATGATGTCCACTCGCCTGTATTTCGGACTCGCGAATGGAGTAACAGGAATTCTCCTTATGCACCACGCCATCGATTTAAATGGGGCACTGATCGATTTACGATTGTTACCTCTCGCTTTATCCGCCCTATTTGGCGGTAACGTCAGTATCGCAGTGACAGGAACGATGCTTCTATTTTATCGGTTCTTGATTCATGACGGCGCTTCACTGAATGTTCTACTTAGTTCTGTCATCACACTACTTGGTTTTTTAATTCTTTCGTTTATTTGTCGCCGATTTATCACACGACAAGGGTACTTCTTTTCCGCCATCGTCACGGTCGGTTCATTACTTGTTCTTTGGCGACTGATCATAAGCAATTCTCCTGTCGATGCATGGGAAACGATCTATATTCCCTATTTTATCCTAACGATTGGTGGAGCGATTTTGTTTTATCGGTTATCCTCGCTCCTTCAACAGCACTTTGTTCTGTACTCCTATCAATCCTACCTCGCATCGACCGATCAGTTGACACGGCTTGCGAATCGACATGTCATTTTAGAAAAAGTAACGACGCTCGAAAAAAGTAACGCCTCTTGGAGTGTGATTCTATTCGATTTGGATCATTTCAAGACTGTGAACGATACACACGGTCACGCCATCGGTGACGCCGTCTTACGCCATTTTTCGATTATATTGAATGAATATTGTCCTGTACCAGTCACGGTCGGCCGATATGGAGGTGAAGAATTCATCATCATTATTCCGGATAGCGAACAATATTCTCCTGTTATCATAGCGGAAACAATCGTAACAGCCGTTCAGCAAACACCGTTCGTGATGCAGGATCATGCCGTATCAATCACCGTATCCGCTGGAATTGCTTACGCTCATCATCAGCCTGCTGAAATGGTCTTTAAGCAAGCAGATGCCGCTTTATATGAGGCAAAAACGCAAGGTCGAAATCAATATCGACTGTACCAATCATAAGTATTGTATGAAAAAGCCACTTCTCTCCGAAAAATTCGGACTGAAGTGGCTTTTTTTGATTAATGAATCGTTCCTTCATTCGTTTTTTGTAGCAGACAGATGATTTCTTTAAGTGGTACGGGTTTAGCGAAGAAATAGCCTTGGAACAAATGAATCCCGATTTCTTTGGCAATGCGTACTTCCTCTCCTGTCTCTACTCCTTCAACGATACATTCGACATGCATCGACTCACTCAATTGAAAAATCGACTCAAGAATCGATTGTCGTTTCTCCGATGCTCCAATTTGTTCAATGAATTGCTTCGGAATCTTTAATTGACGTAACGGTAATAAACGTTCGAGGACGTGATAAGACGCATGACCAGTACCGAAATCATCAAGCGAAACTGGGAAATCAAGCGTTTTGATGCGCTTGAGCGCTCGATGAATCGACTGACTCTCAAAATCGAGCGACTGACTTTCCGTAATCTCAATCTTAATCTGTTGCGGCTTTAATGCGTACTTGAGTAACGTTCGTTCAATGAATGGCATGAACGACTCACTCGTCAACTGTCGTGGTGATACGTTGACTGACAACGTAAACTCATCCGGAACCAGACCGACCAATGCTTTACGCGTCTTACATCCTTCCTCAAAGATCCACTCACCTAGACGAATGATCAAGTCACTTTTTTCAGCAATCGGGATGAACACGGATGGTCGATCGGCTCCCTGTAGCGGGGTCTTCCATCGAACCAATGCTTCGAGACCGATGAATTGCTCTGATCGAACATCGTATTGCAGTTGATAGACGAGGTGAAAATCCGTTTCAATATTAGCCTGTGCTAACGATTGTGCAGCTTTGACTCGTAATTCTTGATCCTTACGCCATTCTTGGTCAATACACATCACACGTTCGTTTTGTTGCGCTGCTTCTTGTAAGGCAGTCAATAATTGCTGCACCCGACGCTTTCGATTGTCGGTCGCCCCATCGCCATTATCAATGACGATGGATATGTTGACATAGACATGATGCCCCTCGATTTCGTATGGTACGGAAATTTCTTGGCTCAATTCTTCCATCGCTTCCTTACATGCCACCTCGTCCGGCTTTTCCATGACAATCAATAACGTCCCTGCTTCAATCCGAGCAAACGCTTGATAAGGAGGTAGTTGTCTCTTGAGTCGCTCGATACAGGCGCGTAGTACTTGTAACTGAATATCTTCTCCAAAATAACGTGCCAGCTCATAGTAGTTTTCTAAATGAATCCCGACAAAAATGAGCTGTTGTTCGGATCTTGGAAAATCAATTTCGTTTAATCCTTGGCGATTCAAGACACCTGTTTCTTCATCACGTCGCGCCGTATCGTGTAATTGTATCGCAAGGTCATTCAAACGATTTAAATTGCGAATATGCAAGTGATTGATGACAAGTGCAATCGATACGCCAATCACAATCATACCAATCCGCCCATAATGGTCGGTCGGATCAATTTCCACCGTTACGGTATCGACATTCCCCATGACGTACAAACTAGTTGCGATGGTAACAATGATGGCGTACCACATCATGATGCGTTGATAGGAGATTAAAGCGATCATCAAAAACAAAAAGCTACTTGCCCAAACGGTAACTGCCGCGTAAGGTAAAAAGCTAATCGATGTAATCGGAACGACGAGCAACATCAAGGACAATAAGTGCGTTTGCAAAACGATTTCCATCTTACGACGACTGATATAAAAAATAAAAATTCCCATGATGACTAAAAATGAAATAATGACAGAACGACTCAAATATGCATTCTTGATTGTCTCTTCCGTCGTCGTATAAATGATTAGAGCACCAACAAGCATCATGAAAAGAGCAAAGTTTCCAATCCACCATTGTTGTTTCCGGACAATGTCCTCCATGTATCCCCCTCCTTTCCAGTAGATTTTCCGTATATAGGTTTCGACATCGCTTGATGATACTCCTGTCATATAGAATGTGTCAATTATTCCCTAAAAAGAAAAGTCTTCCCTTATACTTGCTGCGGAAGACTTTTCTCTCACATCCAGTGTTCTATAACTCAAGTCGTCCTAACTCTTCGATGACATCCGTTGCTAACAAACTACTGGGATGTAACCGTCGTTCAACTTGTTTTGAAGCACGTGCATACCACTCCGCTCCTTGCGCTAGTGTTCTTTCGATATCTCCTGTTGGATGTTGTGCAAGAAGGCTGGTTAATATGCCAAACAGCGTATCCCCACTTCCTCCTTTGGCGAGACCACTTGATGCACCAGAGACGACGAATCCGCCTCCATCTGGTTTCGCGATTAAGATGACATGAGACTTCAAAACGACAGTTACTTGATGCAAGATGGCATAGTCGGTTGCCTGACCAAAAAGATCATCTTGAATACTTGCGACACTCTGATTCGTCATTCGGGCGAATTCACCGATATGCGGTGTGACGATGATTGGCGCGGTTCGTTCGGGATAACTTTCTTTTACTAGAGCTGCAGCATCTAGTACAACCGGCAAATCACTCTCAAGCAGATAGTCCACCCATGTTTCGACTGCCTCTTGCGATAATCCGGGACCGATTCCAACTGCTGAGACGGAGGGAATCATCTCCTGAATTGCTAGTAACGTCTGATCAATGACCATCGCTTCCGGCGCTTGGGCGATGATTCCATGTTTCGCAAGTGCCGTCGTTGCCACTTGTAGTTTACCGACTCCTGTTCGTAAGGCTGCCCGTGTAGCGAGTTGGATGGAACCCGGCATCGTCTCACTTCCACCAATCAATAGCGCCGTCCCGTACGTTCCTTTATGACCGTATGGTTCCCGCTTGAACAAGGCGGTCACACCCTTAGGTGATACGCGCCATTCACCGAATGTCGGTAATCCGATATCAATCGTTTCTAATTCGCCATAAAACGGTGCTGTTCGTATTAAAAAGGCAGATCGTTTCATTGCATGTAATTGGAATGTCACGTCTGCGCGAATCGCTGTCTCCTTAAATTCCGTTGCATGATCCGTCGGTACTCCGCTTGGAACATCTACTGCATAGATACGTGCCCCTTGTCGCTTTTGTTCCGATACGAATTCACATTGCGCTTCGAACACCTGATTCATCCGCTTTGGATCAAATCCCGTTCCATATAAGGCATCTAGAATGACATCATATTGACCACACGGTTGTTCGGTCACGAGTCCAAACGCTTCTGCATAATGAACATGAACGATGGATGTATCCGAACGATTTTCTCCAAATGGTGCATGTAGTGTGACATCAAATCCGTCGCGTATCAATTCGCGTCCAATGACATACCCATCCCCACCGTTATTGCCTGTCCCACATAAAATCAAGATTCGCTCCGTCTTCCTATGACGCTCTTTGATACGTGTTGCGATGTGACTTCCAGCTCGTTCCATCAGCACTTCAAGTGGCAGTCCGGATGTCCGTGCCCACTCATCGATTTGTCGCGCTTCTTGTGTATCATAAATCATCTTCTCATCACCTCTGTTCGACTATTCCCGTTTTGAACAGGACTAGTCTTTTAAAACGCAAAAAGAGGACGCCCGACCGGGCATCCTCTTTCATTTAAGATGTCATGCGTTGACAATTCGCACAGCGTCCATAAATTTCGAACTTATGATCCTCAACTTCAAAGCCAGTCTCTTGGACCGGAGAAACCCATTCCATCGGACAGACATTCAATGTTTCCGTCTTGCCGCAGATTCGGCATATCAAATGATGATGATGGTGTCCTGAAGCACAAGCTGCTCGGTATTTCATCTCACCGTCTAATTCCGTCACTTCCAATAAGTCGATTTCCGAAAAGTCATTCAAGTTTCGATAGATTGTATCATAACTTAACGAAGGATGAGACGTTCGAAGAGCTTCTGCTACTTCCCGCGCACTGACATAACGATTCACTTCAAACAGATACGATAGCAAATCGAGACGCTTCGGTGTCATTTTAAACCCAGAAGCCTTCATGCGTTCACGCGCTTGTTCGATGTTCGTCTTCATGTGTTTTCCCTCCTATCCAAAAACGTTCCAACAGCATCACGATGATCAGCTCAAGTACCGCAATCAAGACGATCATTCCGCCGGGTGCCAAATCGAACTGATAAGCCAGGATGAGTCCAAGTACTGTAGCGATTTCGCCGAAGATGATTGCTAAAAAGATTGTCATCTTAAAACTCTTCGCAATTCGAAGTGCTGCCGCAACCGGTAACGTGATTAAGCTTGAGACAAGCAAAATCCCAACGATTCGCATACTGATCGCAATGACAAGCGCAACGACGATCATAAAGAGAATATGCACTAAGCGAAGGCGAATCCCGGAAACGCGCGCCTGCTCCTCGTCAAAGGAGAGGAACAACAATTCCTTGTAAAAAGCAAAGACGAAGATGACGACGACAATCGTCACGATAAGAATCGTGTACACATCCGTCAAGGCGACAGCAGAGACCGTTCCAAATAAGAAGGAGACGAGATCCATTGAAAAGCCGTTCGCGAGACTGATGAATGTTGCCCCAAGCCCCATTCCCGTCGCCATGATGATCGGGATTGCGAGTTCTTGGAAGTGCTTGTACTTCGCACGCAACCAATCGATCGTCAGTGCCGCGATGACCGACGTCACGATTCCTAAATACAGTGGATTCAAGTCCGCTAATTGTGCGACCATTCCAGAAATCAATAGACTGAGCGCAATCCCAGCTAGCGTGACGTGTGATAGTGCATCTGCGATTAAGCTCATCCGCCGGACGACGACGAACGAACCGATCAATGGTGCCGTGAATCCGATCAGAATGGCAGCCACCAAAGCGTACTGTAAAAACTTTAACGTCATGAACGCTTCAATCATTGGACACTCTTCCCTTCATGAACGAGGACACGTCCCGGAACCGGATAGAGGGAGCGAATCGTCTGTTCATCTAGTTCCCAGTATTCCTTGATGCCACAGTTACATCCTAAACGTCCATCGACCAGATGAATCACATCCGTGACAAGTTTACTGACGAAATGAATATCATGCGTGACAAGAACGAATGTCCGGCGCTTATCTCGACGAAGTTCTTCTAAGATCTCATAAAATTCTTTCACGTATCGCTGATCGACACCAACGGTTGGTTCATCCAAGATCATTAAATCAGGATCGTTGACGAGCGCACGTGCGATGAAAACACGTTGTTGTTGACCACCGGATAGGTCGCCGACTTTTGAATCGCGTCGCTCCCACATGCCGACCGTTTCGAGGGCCGTTCGTACTTTGTCTCGATCGTCGCGAGACAAGCGACGAAAGAGTCCTTTTTTAGCGTACAGTCCCATCTCAACGACTTCTGCGACAGTCACCGGAAAACCGGAGTTGAACGCTGCCGCTTTTTGCGAAACATAGCTGATCCGCCACCATTCATTGAATTGTGATTGGGATTGTCCAAATAAACGAATCGTTCCTTTCGGTTGCAATAACCCTAATATACATTTGATCAGCGTCGATTTTCCGGATCCATTTTCACCGACGATGGCTAAAAATTGCCCTTGCTCGACCTGAAACGAGACTTGATTCAACACCCGACGATCCGGGTAATCATAGCTGACTTGATCAATCTCGATGATTGGTGTTTCCATGTATTTTCACTCCTTCCGTTTTCGTAAAACGGAATAATTACGCCTTAATCAACTGTCTTATTATAGCGCCCGCCAATTATTGGTGCAACTCTAGCAACTTCCTATCCTCCTTAGAAAACATTCAAGGTACAATAAAGAAAGAAGCTAGCTGTTTCCGGCTTGTTCAGAGAGGGAATTCTTTTAGTGCACGCATCGCAGAGAGGAGTCGGAGTCATTTGAAACAAGAACTTGCAGTCATCGATATCGGTTCCAACTCGATTCGTTATGTCATCTTCCATCCGATCGCTTCTGGTCGCTATATCGAGAAGATTAATATTAAAGTCGTCGCCCGGTTATCTGCTCACATCAACGAGGATGGAGCACTCGATGATGAAGGCATCGCCTTACTCGAAGAAACGTTACATCGTTTTTATGAAGTTGGTGTCACCCATGAAGTCGAAGAAACAATCTGTGTCGCGACAGCAGCCATCCGTAATGCAACGAACCGAGATGCCATCGTTGAATCCGTTACAGAAAACACGCCTTTTTCCATTCAGGTTCTGACAGATGAACAAGAAGCATACTATGGCTATTTTGCCATCATCAATTCGACCTTCCTGACTGATGGCTTTTCTGTCGATATCGGTGGTGGTTCCATGGAAGTCACCTTGATTGAAAATCGCGAAATGGTGGCGTATCACAGCTTTCCATTTGGTGCCGTCACTTTGACACGGCAATTCGTTTCGGACGAGACACTAAGTGCCAGCGATAAGAAAAAATTGGTGAAATTCCTACGGGAGCAATTCGAATCGATTCCATGGCTGAGTAATAAAAAGCTTCCTTTAATCGGTGTCGGTGGTTCTGCCCGAAATTTCGTTCGGATCCATCAGTCGAATCAGGACTATCCCCTACGAAGTGTTCACCAATATCAAATCAAAGCGAAGGAACTCGCGAAGATGGTGGACGATCTCGAAGGCAAGTCGGCGAAACAACTATCGAAAATCGAAGGACTCTCAAAGGATCGAATTGATATCTTCCTGCCGGCATTGATTGCGATTCAAGAGTTAGCTCATCACATCGAAGCGGAAGAATTCGTCATGAGTAATCTCGGTCTTCGCGAAGGTCTTGTTTACGAGTTCGATGTGCAGGACGAAGCATACCGTCGGATTGAAAACGTACGTGAGCAAAGTCTCTATCAGCTCGAAAGCGACTATAAGGTCAATCGAGATCGTGCGTCATATATTGGAACTCTCGCCAAATCGATGTACCGGCAGCTCGTCACGCTCGACTTGATTTCAGAACGCGCGTCTGATCTACGACTGCTCGATTCAGCAAGTCGCTTATTTTATTGTGGACAATACATTAATCCAGATACACGATCGGACCAGACGTTCTACCTGTTGACGAATACCGAAATGAATGGCATGACGCACAAGGATCGCGTTGCTCTCTCGCTTGTCAGCTCCTATTCTTCTGCCAAACGGATGAACCAGCTTGCGAAACCTTTCAAGGACTGGTTTACGGAAAAATCGCTGGATCGCTTCGATCTACTTGGTTCTCTCCTCAAATTAAGTCATGCGCTCGACGTGACGGAGCGAAAAGCTGTCGATCATTTGGAGCTATTCCTTCAAAAGGATCAACTCCAATTCGTCCTCGATACAGGGGATCATGATTATGGATTCGAAGTCGAAAAAGCGGAAAAACAAAAGAAACACCTGGAACGAATCATTGATTGTACGATTACCTTCGAAACGAAAGGAGATCTTCCTTCATGAAGCTCGACATACCGGAACATTTCAATAATCGTGAGCTTAGCTGGCTCCAATTCAACAAACGTGTACTGGATGAAGCGTTTGACACACGCAATCCGTTAATGGAACGTTTTAAGTTTCTCGGTATCTTTAGTTCCAATCTAGACGAGTTCTATATGGTACGGGTCGGTGGTTTAAAGGATGAAGTACTCGCCGGATTCAATAAACCGGAAAATAAACAACAAATGACACCCAAACAGCAGTTACGTGCGATCGCAGCGAAAACAAAGGAGTTAGTCGATCGGCAATACGAAGCATTTCAATCAATCAATCAGACGTTATCCGATGAAGGCATTACATTCTTAAAATATGATGCCCTGACTTCGGATCAGACGACCTATGTAAAATCCTTTTTCCGTGAACAAGTCTTTCCGGTACTCACGCCTGTCGCCGTCGATGCCTATCGTCCATTCCCGATGCTCTCGTCAAAGTCACTCAACATCGCGACGGTACTCGAGGCAGAAGACGGGACAAAACGGAATTTGGCGCTTGTACAAGTACCTGCTGTCTTGCCACGATTCGTCGATTTACCGGTAGAAGATGATGAGACGACCGCTGTCATCTTACTCGAAGACGTCATCATCGCCTTCATCGATAGTCTATTCAAAGGCTATCGTGTGTTGTCTGCGATGCCGTTTCGAATTACGCGGAATGCCGACCTTCCGTTTCACGAGGAAGGTACGCATGACTTATTAAAGCTGATTGAGAAAGAATTAAAAAAGCGGCGTTGGGGAGTCGCGATTCGACTCGAAGTTCAAAAAGCTGCCATCAATACCGAACTGCTCAACATGTTGCGCGATGTGCTTGATTTACAGGAACGCGACATCTTTGCCGTGGATGGTCCGATTGATTTAACGTTCTCCTTTGCCTTTTACAGTCAAATCGGTATTGAATATGATCATTTGATTTATCAGACGATCATGCCAGTCGACCCACCAGCACTCGATAGTTCAAAAAATCTGTTCAATCAATTACTCGAACGCGATTATCTCTTGCATCATCCGTATCATACGTTTGATCCTATCGTCCGGTTCATCGTCCAAGCGGCAAATGATCCGAACGTCCTTGCCATCAAACAAACACTTTATCGCGTATCTGGTGATTCACCGATCATCAAGGCCTTAAAAACGGCTGCCGAAAACGGGAAACAGGTCACCGTCCTCGTTGAACTCAAGGCTCGATTCGACGAGGCGAAAAACATCGAATGGGCAAAGCAACTAGAAAAGGCCGGCGCCCATGTCATCTACGGATATAGTGATTTAAAGACACACTCGAAGATCACGCTCGTCGTCCGACTCCACGAAGGCAAAATTCAGCGTTTTGTCCACCTTGGTACCGGCAACTATAATGATTCGACGGCGAAACTATACACGGACGTCGGATTATTAACCGCTCGGGAAGAGATCGCCGAAGATGCGACGAACTTCTTCAATTGGTTATCCGGGTACGGGGAACAGCCGGAATGGAACGTTATCCAAACTTCACCGAACGCGATGCTTGAGAAGTTCCTGTCATTAATCGATGAAGAGATTCATCATCATAAAAAACACGGAAATGGTCGAATCGTTGCTAAGATGAATAGTCTAACGGAAAAAGACATCATTTTACGGCTCTACAAGGCATCGCGCGCCGGTGTCCAAGTCGAACTTATCGTTCGGGGCGTCTGTTGTCTGCGTCCTGGCATTCCAGATGTTTCGGAGAATATTCGCGTCATCTCGATCGTCGACCGTTACTTGGAGCATTCACGCATCTTCTACTTCCACCACAATGGACAGGATTTGATGTATGGGTCAAGCGCGGACTGGATGACACGCAACATGCGAAAACGGATTGAAATCTTGTTCCCGATCATGGACGAAGAACATAAGGAGTATTTAAAGGATTGTCTCGCCCTCGCCCTTGCTGATAATGTAAAGTCGCGTGAGCAGGCAGCCGATGGATCTTATCATTACGTGAAGGATGGAAAACAGAGCTGTGAATCCCAGCTGCTGATTCAAGACTATACGAGCGGCAAACTAAAACAAAAACCTAGTTTTACAGCTCCATTGACACACAAGTGGATCACGATTGAAAAGAAAGAGGACAAAGTCATTCTTGATCAAAATGCTACATGATGTTGGTCATGTTTTACCACGTACTCTACTTCAAATGCTGATTTACAGCAGAAAGGACGAAATGTATGCTTCAGCAAATCTTATTATCCCTTCTCGCCGGCGTCATCTGCGGCGTTGTGTTCACCGCACTGAAACTGCCGATTCCTGCTCCACCTGTTTTTCCAGCCGTCGTCGGAATCTTCGGTGTCTTCCTTGGGATGAAAATCTATCTATTTTTAGTAGAACGCTTTTTCTAATCCAAACAAAAACAGTTCTCTTTGCTGCCAGCGCAGAAAAGAGAACTGTTTTTTGATTCTTTTTAAGGTTTTAATGATTAAATGTCGATCGTGGGAGCTCTGCTTGAATAGGAAAAGATTTTACTCACTCTCTTCCGTTGCTGCTGCCGTATCCACCGCATGAAGCATCTGTTGATGTAACCATCGGTGACAGGTCGGGCAAACCGTCTGATATCCTTCTGGTGTCAAATGCCATTCCAGTAACGACTGCCTAGACTCCTCACAATGCATACATTGACGCGCGACTTGTTCCAGATGATTTCGCTCCTTGAAGCGCTCGATTCGACGTTGTTTAGATTGTTCGAGTGTCAGTACATCCGTTTCGAAATACCCATACTGCCATGAATCAAGCAGACGCGTGCGAAACACTCCTTCGACTGGTCCAGTTTTAAGACCAAGTTGATCGAGTGGTCGTCCAAGTAAGGGATGACGTAAATCCACACTGATGAGATCAAGGCACACATATGACCCTTCTGAGTCGTCAGCATTCGTCAACCAAAATGGATCTTCTGGACGTGTCGTATACTCGGTGAACAAGGCTTCAGCATACGCCATGATACCGTCAGTCGTCGCAAGAAACACCTCTTCTCCCTCTACCAGTTCTGCCGGCAAATAAAACGGTTCCTTTGTTTCATAGTAGTGGACAACAGCTTGTCGTATCGCAAAACTAGTCTCATCAACGACGAGTATATGACACATCACAGACACCCCTTTATGAGTTATTCGACTGGTGCTCCTAGAATCGGTAGACGCCAGTCTGCATCAAACGCACCCGAACGTAACATATCGATTTCTTGTTTATACGGTGCCACTTTTTTCTTTGGATCGAGACCAATGTATGGCGTCTCTAAGATTTTCGGTAAATGTGCCAGAGCAGGATGATGCACGACACGATGTAAGGCATCAAATCCAATCTCACCAAAACCAATATTTTCATGACGGTCCTTTCGAGCACCACGGATATTCTTTGAGTCATTCACATGGATGACACCAAGACGATCCAGTCCAACGATCCGGTCGAATTGTTCAAGAACACCATCTAAGTCGTGCACGATATCGTATCCTGCATCATGCACGTGACATGTATCGAGACAGACGGACAGACGATCATGATGTGTGACGCCTTCGATGATTTGAGCAAGTTCCTCAAAAGTTTTTCCGATTTCCGATCCTTTTCCAGCCATCGTCTCAAGCGCGATCTTGACCTGTTCGTCACCTGTCAGTACTTCATTGAGTCCTTCGACAATCCGTTTGATTCCGATTTCTTCCCCAGCACCTACATGCGCACCAGGATGTAATACGATGTGTTGCGCCTTTTCAAGAGCTTCTGCTCGTTTGATTTCTGCTGCTAAAAACGAAACGGCGAGTTCGAATGTCTCGGGTTTCGTCGTATTCCCTAAGTTGATGATATACGGCGCATGCACGACGATTTCCTCTATTCCATTAGCACTCATATGTTGCAATGCTTCTTGAATCCGTAACTCTTCCATCGGCTTACGGCGTGTATTTTGAGGTGCTCCTGTATAGACCATCATCGTCGTTGCACCGTAAGATGCCGCTTCCTCACTTGCACCTAACAGCATTTTTTTCCCCGAAACGGAGACGTGTGAACCTATTTTCATGTTCTTTTCCACCTTTCTCTTTTTACAGTGTACCAAATCTTGAAAACGACAAGACACCCGAAAAATGTTTTTTCATTTCACGGGTGTCATCAATGGAATTATTTTGATTTGCGTGCGTTTTCTTTACGTTGCGCGCGACCGACACCACGTTGTTCTTTGATGCGTTCACGTTTTGCTGTTTCTTTCAGCTTGTATTGATGTTTCTTCTTATAACCTGGTTTAACACGTTTTTTCGCTTTTGCTGCTTCACCCGAAAGACGGCTATGTGCTGTCTTCGAGACGGCAGTCTTCATGTGCGGCTTCGCACGGCGACGTTCTTTAACTTCGACGATTTGAGTTCCTTTGACATCAACGTTTGTGAATTGAATGCCACGGTCCTCTAAACGATTGATCATGCCGTTCTCGTGATCTTCAAACAGTGTATATGCCAATCCATCTTGATCGACACGACCTGTCCGACCGACACGGTGGACGTAGAAGTCTAAATCTTTTGGAATGCCGTGGTTAATGACGTGCGAGACACCTGAAATATCAATTCCGCGTGCAGCAAGATCCGTCACGATGACGTATTGATACTTCGCATCGTTGATTTCTTTGATGGCTTGTTTACGACGACGTGCCGGAAGATCTCCGTGAAGGGAACCAACGTTCAGTCCTGCTTCTAGGAACAAAGCTTCGACTTCGATTGCTTCTGCTTTTGTATTCGTAAAAATTAGACAGATATACGGATTCAGCGCTTTCGCGACTTTCAACGTCAATTGTGAGCGCTCACGATGCTTGACCGGAATCGTATGGTGAACGATTTTCTTCGCTGTCTGTTGTTTTGGATCCACATGCGCATAACGCGGGTTGTTCATGTATTTTTTCAAGAACGGTTGCAATTTCTCAGGAATCGTTGCTGAGAAGACCATCATCTGAAGCTGTTCTGGAAGAGCTTGCGCAATCCGGTCAACTTCTGGCAAGAAGCCCATGTCGAGCATTTGATCCGCTTCATCGATAACGTAGTGCTTCACGAAATGTGGTTTTAAAGCCTGTTCTTTGAATAGGTCTAAAATACGTCCTGGTGTTCCGATGACGATTTGGGGCGAGACTTTCACACGACCGATTTGACGTTCGCGATCCATTCCACCTGTAATAAGACTCGTCTTGATGAAGTCTGGTTCCTTCACGAGTAACGATTTCAGTTCTTCATGAATTTGCCATGCAAGTTCGCGCGTTGGAGCAACGATGATGGCTTGTAATTCTTGAAGCTTTGGATCGACGTTTTGAACGATTGGAAGAAGGAACGATAACGTTTTTCCTGTTCCTGTTTGTGATTGACCGATGATATCGCGTCCCTTTACTGCAGCTGGGATGATCCGCGACTGAATGTCGGTCGGTTTTGTGATGCGGGCGTCATCGAGTGCTTCGATGACGAACGGGTGTAATTGATAATGGCTGAATCCATTCATGAATTGACACCGTCCTTTCCTTATTTGCTGAGGCTTCTGCCTCTCGATTAGTTCAACATGGTTATGGGTCTACTACCGTCATACAGATAGGAGTACGTATAAAAACGAGTTGGAATCTTTTTGTTTTTCGTATGAAGCTTCAATGCACTGAAGGCGACTTTCATCATCTCATCAGCACTCTGGACGACCGTCGCATCCATCGATTTCATGTCAACAGCTTCTAATATAGCACGATTCCCGTCTATGCCGACAATTATTTTTCCTTTGATCCCTGCTTTTTTCAATGCTTCGAGGACACCTAGCGCGATATCGTCATTGTGACAATAGACTGCATCAAACGGAATTCCCGACTCAATCACCTGTGTCATGACCTGTTCTGAAGTGACGGGGTCGTAATCTCCATTCACGGATTCGACGATTTTCAGATCCGACTCCCGCTCAAGACCAGTCAAAAATCCCCGGTGTCGTTCATTCGTCGTGTTGACGTTTGCCGTACCTGCGACTTCAATGATATTAGCGGTGGCTCGTCCCGTCTGCTTGATGCGTTCGTGTTTGATGAATGATGCAAGTTGTTCACCAATCAATTGATTATTTGAGGTAATCGAACTGACGACTGCATCGGAGCGAATCAATCGATCGATCGCAAAAACAGGGATATCTTCTTTGGCAGCTTTTTCTAAAGATTCAGCGATGTAAACATCGTCGAGTGTGGTAACGAAAATTGCATCCACTTTCATTCGAATGAATTCTTCAATCTGCTCTCTTTCATTAATGCGTGAATTATGCGACGTCGCGACGACTGCTTCATATTTATTCAGTTTCGCTTGTGTCTTGAACGCATCAACGAGCCGCTGCGCAAATTCATGTTTATCATTGACGATCGTAAAACCGATGAGATGACGACGCGGATTCGAATCCGTATTCACGAACATATTGGATATAAGAAGAACGGATGATATCCAAATGACTAAGACGAATAGCCACGCTTTATTGAATTTCATTCCGTTTGCTCCTTTCGAGGTAAGTGAACTTGAATCGTTGTGCCAACTCCAGGTTTACTGTCAAAAATCATCTTCCCTTTGTGATCGCGTACGATTTGTTTTGACATGAACAGTCCAAGACCATTTCCATCCACTTTTGACGTCTTGAATGCTTGACCAACATGATCAATCTGATCACCGTCCATTCCGACACCATTATCTTGGATGATGAAGACAACCTCTTCCGGATAGATATGCACATGCAAATGACAAATCCCATCTGGCCCTTTAAACGCGACAGCTTGAAGGGCATTTCGAACACAGTTTGCTAAAATCTGCAAAATCCCCTCTTCTGATGCATGAATCTTTGGCATAAAGGAAGGTGTATAAATTTTACAATCCGCTTCGTAAAGATGAGCTTCCGCTTCTAAGATATATGTCAGCTTCTTCATTAAATCATTCATATCAATCGTCGTTTTTTGAAGCGCATTGTTCTCGCCTTTGGATAAATCAAGCATCGTCTGAATCATGCCGTTCGCTCGATCAAGCTCAGATAAAGCTAACATCAACATCTCTGTATCTCGATCCTTTTCTGCGGCTAATAACTGTAAGGTCATTTTGACTGGTGTTAATGGATTACGTATCTCATGAGCAATGCCCGCCGCTAATTGACCAAGTGACGCTAGCTTCTCTTGCTGCAACATGGTTTGCTGTTGACTTAACTGCTCAAGTCGCGCATGTTCCATTCGCTGTGAGTATTCATTATAAGCAGCGACCAATGTCTTCACTTCGTTTGATCCGACACGTTCAAGGACGATCGGTTTCGGGGAACTACTTTTCTCAATTTTATGAACAAGCTCAAGTAAAGGAGATGTCAATTGTCGTGACATTAAATAGCCAACAATCAGACTAAGGACGAGCGTCAAAGCGGCGATGATCAAATACTGCTGCCGTGTCGTGTAGACAGGTTCATAAAAAACGTTTCGCGGCGTTCGAACGAGAATTTTCCAATCCGTCACCTTTAAATCTTTTGCAAAGTAATACATATCTTGATTCGTACTAAAGATTTCAGATGGTTCGACGGATTGAAATGCACGATCGATCACACTTCTCGACAATAGTCGTTCTTCGTCTGTCACAAGATTACTCGACGTTGCTAGCAATTCTTTTTTACTATTAAATAAATAGGCAATCGTTTGATCATCAAAAGATTCTAATGATTTCCGGAAAATGATTGAATTCATCGCACTTAGTCCACCACCAAACACACCTACACGTTCGTTACCATCTCGAACTGGCACGAACATATATGTGACGGCATCTGATTCCATTGAGTACAGCTTACTCATATGAAAATCCGTACTTGTCAGAGTTTGTAGAAAATCATCATCCTTTACTATCGTACTATCTGGTACGCGACGATCTTCACTTGAGAACCAAGTAATCTGTTTCGTCTTTCTGTCAAAATAAAAAAGACTTTTAAATCCAGTATCAATATCAAGAAGATTTGATTCTTCAATTTTTCGACTTAGCTTATCAGGATTTTCGACGTTTAACTGCAAACTCATGATTTCCTCATGTAAATTCCCAATGTTATCACGGATCGCGTTTCCAGAAACTTCGACACTTTTCTCACTCTGCTTTTCCGTTTGCTGTTCGACTCGTGAAATCGTGACTCGATCCGCAGTAAAGGCAAGCGCTGAAATGACAAGACATAACAGGATGAATAAGATGGCGGTGATTTGAAAAAAATACGACCGCATCATTTTCTTAGACTCCACCCTTTCGCCCCCTTATTAAATAATTGCAACTTCATTAGTATACCATGTTCTGTTTCTGAAACAGACTCCTCTATTTTCATTCCCGTCTAAACAATGGTACACTCTAACTAATCATTCTTTTTCACAAAGGGAGAATCTACAACTATGCTAGTAAAAAAAATCAGCCCCCGCGGCTATTGTTACGGTGTCGTCGATGCAATGAAACTTGCACAACAAGCGGCATTGAATAAAGACTTGCCACGCCCGATTCATATTCTTGGTATGATCGTTCACAATGCTCATGTCACACGTGAATTCGAAAGTATGGGTGTCATCACAGTCGATGGTCCCGATCGCCTCGAAGCACTTGAGACGATTCAAGAAGGAACTGTCATTTTTACAGCGCATGGTATTTCGCCTGCTGTTTATGCACGCGCCGCCGAAAAAAATCTGCACGTCGTCGATGCAACATGTCCTGACGTGACGCGTACACACGATTTGATTCGACAAGTCGTCGCGGATGATTATGAAGTCATCTACGTCGGCAAACATGGACACCCGGAACCTGAAGGTGCAGTCGGTGTAGCACCAGAGCATGTGCACCTCATCGAAAAAGTCGAAGATATCGATGAACTCCCGCCTCAGCTCGCTCATAAAAAAATCATCGTCACGAATCAGACGACGATGAGCCAATGGGATGTCCAAGCTTTGATGGAACACGTGCGTAAAAAGTATCCGCATGTAGAAGTACACAATGAAATCTGTAACGCAACACAAGTCCGGCAAGAAGCGGTGGCTGATCAAGCAGGAGATTGTGACCTTGTCATCGTCGTCGGTGATCCACGTTCGAACAACTCGAACCGATTGGCACAAGTATCATTCGATATCGCAGGAACTCCAGCGCATCGGATTGGTGATTTAACAGAACTCGATCTATCATGGCTTAAAGGTGTACAGCAAGTTGGTGTCACATCAGGTGCATCAACACCAACACCAATCACGAAAAAGGTCATTGATTTCTTACAGCAATATGATCCATCAGACATCAGTACACATGACAAGACACCATTCCTTGAACTACGACGGATTTTACCAAAAGTAAAAATCCTTTAACCTGAATATGATAGAAGTAATAACAAACACCGGACAGCGAATCATCGCCGTCCGGTGTTTTATCTCATTTTTTACTTTACATATCACAAAAAATGAAAGGGATTCGTATTGGCTGTCGAGACGATGAGTTCCACATCTATCTTCTTCTCTTTGAATCGTTTGCTTAATTCGTTGACGACGCCTTCTTTCATGACCGACTCCACATGATGTCCCGGATCGACGACTGCTAGTCCAAGTGCCATCGCATCATGCGCTACATGGAAATAGAGATCTCCTGTCACAAGGACATCTGCTCCTGCAAATGCTGCAGTCGAGACGTACTTATTGCCGTCACCACCAAGGACCGCTACTTTTTGGATATGGCGCGATTCGTCTCCGACGAAGCGTAAGTTTTGTACACCAAACGCATCGCGAACATGTTCTGCAAATTCTCGTAACGTCATTGCTTCCGGTAACCGACCAATCCGTCCAAGACCAAGTGATGTTGCCGGGCGTTCTTGGCGAATGAGATCATAGGCGACTTCCTCATATGGATGAGCCTGTTTCATCGCTCGAATGACTTGTTTCTGATTCAGTTCCGTAACGATCGTTTCGATTCGGACTTCTGAAACGCGTTCGAGTCGCCCTGCTTCACCGATATACGGGGTAGCTTCCGTCAACGGTCGGAATTGACCTGTTCCATCGACGTGGAATTGACAATCACTGTAGTCTCCTTCTTTTCCTGCTCCCGCTTGTGCAAGGGCTGTTGAAACGCGCTCTACAGCCTCGGTCGGTACATAGACACTTAGTTTATATTGCGTGTTTTCAAACGTCGGTGCTAGTACTTCACAAGACTCAAGACCAAGCGCATCTGCCATCCAGTCATTGACCCCGCCTGGTGTTACGTCAAGGTTCGTATGTGCAGCATACACCGCAATATCGTGTTTGATACATTTTGTGACGATCCGTCCTGTTGCAGAACGATCCGTCACATTTGCTAATTTACTAAAAATCGGTGGATGATGCGCGATGATGAGATCGACCTTCTTTTCAATCGCTTCATCGACGACAGACTCCAAGACATCAAGCGTCACGAGCACACGTTTGACGTCCTTGTTCAATGTTCCGATTTGTAGACCAATCGGATCACCTTCGAGTGCAAATTTTTTCGGAGCAAATGCTTCAAACTGCTCAATGACATGGTTCCCATTCGCCATTAGTTCGTCACCTCTTCCATCTTTTGAATCAATCGTTCGATGGCTTCGATTTTTTCAGATAAAACCTCCGTTGCTTGTCCTTGTTTCATCTGAGCTAGGATATACTCTCGCTTTTGTTTTTCAATCTGCCATTTTTCAATGAATTCTGGTGCACGTTCCCGCATTAACTGTGGTCCAAAGAACAATTCCCACTGACGTGTTGTTTCGTCCTCTGAGTACAGTGTTTCATCTCCACGTTCTGCAACGAGAATTTCATAGATCTTTCCGTTCTCCTCGACGATGGCTTCAGACAATAACGCATATGAATTCGTCAGCAACCACTTCCGAACATCAACTGCATCAACATTTGGTTGAAGGATCAAACGTTCCTCCCCCGACAGCCGATCTTTGCCTTCTTCAAGGATTGAGGCAATCAGTGTTCCGCCCATTCCTGCAATCGTAATCGCTGTTGCTTCGCCCGGCTTTAAAACCGATAGTCCACTTCCAAGGCGGACATCGATTTGTGACTCGAGCCCGACAAGCGCCACTTGTCCTTTTGCCGCTTCCATCGGTCCTTCGTTTACCTCTCCCGCGATCGCGCGTTCAATTTTCTGTTGCTGGATACAAAAACATGGTACGAATGCATGATCTGATCCAATATCTGCGAGGATAGCTCCTTGTGGAATATACGACACGACTTTTTGGAGTCGTTGATCCAATACGACGTTCATTTGCATCATCTTCATCCTTCCTATTTTCCGAAAAACTCTCTTTTAAAAATAGCGGATTTACGCTAAAAAAGATACCATACACCACAAAAAAACATCCATCTCGTAACGAGATAGATGCCCTTGTTCTTATTTCTTAGCAGCTAACCATTTGGCTAGAACAGCTGCTTCTTCGTCATTCGCAAGACCGCCAGGCATTTGCCCTTTACCGTTCATTGCGATGTTCTTAATTTCATCTTCTTTCAGCTTCGCACCGATCTTTGTTAAGTTCGGACCTGTTCCGCCTTCTAAGTTTCCACCGTGACATCCTGTACATCCTTTAGATGCAAACAAGTCTTCTGGCTTCATTTCTGCAGTTGACGGCCCTTTGCGAGCTTCCTTCACCTGATCGACCCCAAAGTAAGACAATGAAATCATAGCGATGATGGCGATGACTGCGATCGCCGCGAACGGTACTAATGGATTACGCATTTGGATTCCCCCCATATTCTATACCCAACCAAGTTGGTGACTGAATGGTATTCCCCGTTACTATTCTACTGTAAAAAAAACAGGGAAGGAAGAAAAAAACGAAACTTTTTTCTTCCTTCCCACTAAAATTTCATATATTCTTCACACTTTGAATTAATCGAGGAAATCTTTCAGGCGTTTCGAACGACTCGGATGACGTAATTTCCGAAGTGCTTTTGCTTCGATTTGACGAATTCGTTCACGTGTAACGCCAAATACTTTCCCGACTTCTTCAAGTGTCCGTGTCCGACCATCGTCAAGACCAAAACGAAGACGAAGGACGTTTTCTTCACGATCCGTCAGTGTATCTAACACATCTTCGAGTTGTTCTTTCAAGAGTTCGTATGCTGCAGCATCTTGTGGTGCCGTCGCATCTTGGTCCTCGATGAAATCTCCGAGATGTGAATCGTCCTCTTCCCCGATTGGAGTTTCAAGAGAAACCGGCTCTTGCGCAATCTTCAGGATTTCACGGACTTTTTCTGGCGTGATTTCCATCTCTTTCGAAATCTCTTCCGGTGATGGTTCACGTCCGAGATCTTGCAAGAGTTGACGCTGGACACGAATCAATTTATTGATCGTCTCAACCATGTGAACCGGAATTCGGATTGTCCGCGCTTGGTCAGCAATCGCACGTGTGATTGCCTGACGAATCCACCATGTTGCATACGTCGAGAATTTATATCCCTTCGTATAGTCGAATTTCTCGACCGCTTTGATCAGACCCATGTTGCCTTCTTGAATCAAATCAAGGAACAACATACCGCGTCCGACATAACGCTTCGCAATCGAAACGACGAGACGTAAGTTTGCTTCCGCCAATCGTTTTTTTGCTTCTTCATCGTTTTGTTCGATTCGTTTAGCAAGTTCGACTTCATCTTCTGCATTTAACAAATCAACGCGACCAATTTCTTTTAAATACATCCGGACAGGGTCATTGATCTTGACACCAGGAGGAACAGACAAATCGTTTAGATCCGCCTCTTCTTTTTCGTCCCCTGTACCGTCATTGTTGACCTTGATACCTTCTGTTTCAAGCAATTGAAGGAATTCCTCGAATTGCTGAGCATCCATTGATTCGAACGAACTTAGTTTGTCTTCGATCTTTTGGTGTGACAATTCACCATTTTTATGTCCGAGCGCGATGAGTTCCTCTTTCGCGAGACGGAGTAATTCAGCTTCTGATCTTGCTTTTTCTGCCATCGAACCATACACTCCTTCCACATCATGCAGCAGGTCATCGATCTTTTAAACGACGCTTCCGTTCTATGATCGCCTGCATCAGCTCCGCTTGAGCACGGATATCTGTTTGTTGATTCAATCGTGACTTTTCTTCTTCTAACAACCGACGTTGCTGTTCATTTTGGACGGCACGAATGTAGTGACTGAGCAAATCAGGATCATATTCAGGCATTAGCATGAACTCTAAATCCGCTACGATTCGTTGCAAAGAGGCGTCGTGCAACATCGTCAAAAAACGATCAGGACTTCCTTGCGTACCTGCTCCGTAAAATTCATATAGCTTGCCGGCAATCAATTGGTGTGCCGGATCATTGAATTGGACACCTAGTTGCTCTCGCACTTCAAGACATACTTCTTCTGAACGGATCATGTAGGCAAGCAAGAAGCGTTCTGCCTTTTTCCAGTTCGCGAAAGTTCGGTCAGGAGGTGCTGTCGGTAGAGCAGCTGGGCGATCGGAAACGATTTGTTCTCTCTTCGGTTGTTGGACGGTTGGACGCACTTGTGCGATCAAGGAGTCTTTCGAGAGTTTAAATTCCTCAGAAAGTTTTCCTAAATAAATGTCCCGTAACAACGGATTGGATGTTCGACCAATCTCTTCAAGCATAGTTTCAATATATCGAACGCGTTCTCCTTCTAATCGCAAGTTTTTTCCTTGTCGAAAATAAAAAGATTTGAATTCAAGACTTGAAACCCGTTCTTGTTCAATCCAGTGTAAAAACGTCTCTTCGCCCTGATTTCCAATGAAGGAATCCGGGTCTTCGCCATCCGGTAAACGGATGACGGAACAGTCGACGGCAACGGCTTCAAGCAACTGTAGGGCTTTTAACGTCGCAGCGCGTCCTGCCTTGTCTCCGTCATAACAAATAATGACTTCATCGACGATACGTGCTAGGTTTTGGGCATGAACCGGTGTTAAGGCTGTTCCTAAAGAGGCTACCGTATAAGGTATACCCGCTTGAGCGACACGCACAACATCAAGATTCCCTTCAACGAGGACGACTTGTTTGATTTTGCGCATCGCTCCTCGTGCTTGAGCGAATCCGAATAACAGTTCACTTTTATTGAACAAAGGTGTTTCCGCTGTATTGACATACTTCGGATCACGACCATCAATCGAACGTCCACTAAATCCGACGATCGTGCCATCACGATCGGAGATAGGAAATACGACTCGACCGTTGAATCGATCTCGATAATCGCCATCGCGTCCGATTGAAATCAATCCCGCTTCGACCATCTCATCTAAATCAAACCCACGTCGTGCCAAGGAATCCACTGTAAAACGATCTTGATCCGGTGCATACCCGAGTCGGAACTCACGCATCGCACCTTCACGGATACCACGATTCTCTAAATAGATTCGTCCCGCGTCGCCTGCTTCCGTTTGAATCAACACCTCATGATACAACTCGGTGACGATCCGATGTGCCTCGCGCATCCGGAACTTCTTTTCCTGTTCGGGTGTCGATTCCGATTGTTCGAATCGATCCGGCTCCAGTTCCGGAAGTGTGACATCGCTTCGATCAGCTAATTTAGAGACGGCTTCCTTGAAACTCATTCCTTCTGTTTCCATGACGAAAGTGATTGCGTTTCCACCTGCACCACATCCAAAACAGTAGTACATCCCTTTATCAGGAGAAACAGAAAAGGAAGGTGATTTCTCAGAATGAAACGGGCAAAGCCCTGAATATCGATTCCCTTGTTTTTTTAATTCTACACGTTCTGAAATCAATTCGACGATGTCCGTTGCTTGGCGGACCTGATCGACGATTTCATCAGGAATTCGCTTCATTCCGTCCTCTCCCCTTTCCTTGAGAACTTATCCTTACATGACCATACCCGCAATGAAACGGAACGATGACTCGTTCCGTTTCATTAGAAAAAGGGCATTATCTCATTTATCAGCTAAACAAGTATACTATGTTCCTGACTGCTTGACTAGTCATGCGCCTTCCCGGAAATTCCGGTCAAAATCAGGTTTGCCGTTTCCTCGACTGCTTTATTCGTCACGTCGATGACTTGGCAACCGATTCGTTCGTATAAATTCCGTGCGTATTCGAGTTCCCGGTTGATTCGGTCCATCTGCGCGTATGCTGCTTCTGGTTTGAGTCCTAATGAACGCAGGCGTTCCATTCGGATGTCGATCAACTTTTCCGGTGAGATGAGTAGTCCAAAACATTTTTCTTTTGGAATATCGAATAGCTCCGCTGGCGGGATCGATTCAGGTACGAGTGGTACGTTCGCTACTTTATATCGCTTCAAAGCCAGATACTGCGAAAGTGGTGTCTTTGATGTACGCGACACCCCGATCAAGACGATATCCGCACGTTTGATACCTTTTGGATCACGTCCATCGTCATACTTGACAGCAAATTCAACCGCTTCGATTTTTCGGAAATACTCCTCATCTAGGCGATAGATTAACCCTGGCTCTTCCTTCGGTTGCATCTGCAAGCGATCTTCCATCGTGTCAAGCAATGGACCAAGTAGATCAATCGCTTTAACACCGTGAGCGCGAGCTGTGTCTGCAAGCAGACGACGATGGGTCGCATGAACGATCGTGAAAGCGATTGTCGCTTGTTCTTCTTTCGCATGAAGAACCAAGTCATAAATAACTTGATCATCATCGACGAACGGAATGCGGACCGTTTCGATGGCTTGTTCCGGGAATTGGATTGCAGCTGCGCGGACGACGAGTTCACACGTCTCTCCGACAGAGTCACTCACGACATAAATCCGTTGACGCATCAGGAACCCTCCTTAAATTTCTTCATCACGTGCTAAAGCGACCAACACTTTCGTCATGTTCGTCTTCGTCATTCGACCCACGACTTTCAAGACGCCGTTCTCCTCTTCGACGACTGGCATTGAATCAATCTGCTTTTCGATCAGTTTCATGCCGGCACCAATCAACGTTTCCGATTTTTCACAGACCGTCAAATTCGGCATCCGTGTCATGATGATGTTGACCGGTAACGTATCTAATTCTTGATTACCGATTGCCGCACGTAGAAAATCCTTACGTGACAACACACCGACTAACGCATGGTCCTTACTGACGACGAACAGCGAACCCACATCTTCAAGGAATAAGTGAACGATCGCATCGTATACGGTCATCCCTTCATGAATGACCTTTGCCGACGACATGAATTCGCCGACGGTCAAGGTGTCGAGTTTCTCATGAAGCATGGACGCATTTTTCTTTCCAACGTACATATAGCCGACACGTGGACGCGCTTCTAGCATGCCGGTCATCGTTAAAATCGACAAATCGGGTCGTAATGTCGCCCGTGTCAGGGAGAGTGCAGAAGCAATCTGCTCTCCCGTGATCGGACCATTCTCTTTGACGATTTGGAGTATCTTTTTTTGCCGTTCATTTAACTTCATCGGCTCATCCGTCCTTTTTCTTTACGCTAAAGTAAGTGCATTGAACCGGGCGACTGATTCGATGGCTTGCGCAAATCGTTTCATTTCGCTAAGACGGTTCGTACGGACTGTTTCGTCGTCCGTCATGATCATCGTACCGTCGAAGTAGGCTGTAATCGACGGAACGGTTGCATCAAGTGCCTCAAGCGCTCGTTCATAATCAAGTGACGCGATTGCTTGATCAACCTCTGGTAAGGTCTTCTCAATCGCCTCATGCAACGCGCGTTCCGCATCATTTTCAAAGAGCGCTGGATTAACAGTTGTGACGTCTTCTGCTTTTTTCGAGATGTTTAAGACACGGCTGAGTTGTTCGACCGTTTTCTTGAACGATTCTTTTTTCGTCGCACTTTCAAGCATTGCAGCACGTTGCTCATTCGCTTCGACTGTCAACGTATGATCAAGAGCGGCTTCGACGACATCATGACGGAAGTTCATTTCCGATAGACGGTATTTCAAGCGTTGTGCAAAGAAGTCTTGTAATGCAGATTGGACTTCTTCGGCATCCTTCGCGTAAAGACCTGCTGCCACCTGTTCTGAAACGACGAAGGCAATCAATTCAGTCAATGTCAGATTCAACTTGCGATCTGATAAAATCTGAACAATCCCTTGTGCTTGACGACGCAATGCGTACGGATCCGCTGATCCACTTGGAATCATACCGACACCAAAGAATCCAGCGACGCTGTCCATCTTATCGAGAATCGCATAGAGTGTTCCTGTCGGTGTTTCCGGACTTGCATCCCCCGCGAAGCGTGGCATGTAATGTTCACGAATCGCAGCCGCGACTTCCGGATCCTCATTCTTCATGTTCGCATACCGCTCACCCATCAGACCTTGCAATTCTGTGAATTCATAGACCATTTGACTGACGAGGTCGAATTTATAGATCTGTCCTGCACGTTCGACACGTGTTTTGTCTGCACCGACACGATCTGCAAGTGCGAGTGCCATCTGACGGACGCGACGGACTTTTTCGCCTGTCGTTCCTAATTTTTCATGGAAGACGATTTTATCAAGACGTTTCGCCTGTTCATCGATATCTGCTTTTTTATCTTCTTCATAGAAGAACTGCGCATCGGCTAAACGGGCACGGATGACTTTTTCGTTTCCGCGTGCGACGTTTTCAAGATGTGTTGCGTTTCCGTTTCGTACCGTGACGAAATAGTGGAGCAACGCACCGTCACGTTTGACCGGGAAGTAACGTTGGTGTTCTTTCATCGTCGTGATCAAGACTTCTTCTGGTAACTCAAGATACGCTTCATCGAATGCACCGAACAAGGCTGTCGGATACTCGACGAGGTTCGTGACTTCTTCAAGTAAAGACGCATCGATCGGCACTTCGAATTGTTCGCGTGCCGCAAGCGCTGCGATTTGTTCTTCGATCAATTGACGACGTGCTTCATAACTGACGATGACGTTTTCTCCTGCGAGCGCTTCAACATAAGCGTTCGGACGCAGGATCGTGATGTCCTGCCCGAGGAAACGATGTCCACGTGATGTCCGACCCGTTTCGACGGATGCGACTTCAAACGGGATGACTTGATCGTCAAGCAGGGCAATCAACCAACGAATTGGACGCATGTAACGTAACGATTGTGTGCTCCAACGCATGTTTTTCGGGAATGTCATCGCTTCGACGACTTGTTTTAGTCCAGGAAGTAGATCGGCTGTCGCTTGTCCGACTTCCTTACGTGTCGCATAGAGATACTCGACTCCTTTTTCTTCTCCAAGGAAGAGATCGTCCGTCGTTAACCCTTTACCACGCGCAAACCCTTCGGCTGCTTTCGTCCAGTTCCCTGCTTCGTCCATCGCGATACGTTTTGCTGGTCCTTTTAATGTCTCTTCGAGGTCACTTTGACGTGCTGCGAGACCTTTGACATACACTGCAAGACGACGTGGTGTCGAGAAGGATTCGACGCTTGTGAACTCAATCCGAGCTTCTTCAAGGAAACGCGTCACGCGTTCCTTGAGTTGTGTTTCGGATTGAAGGACGAATCGAGCCGGCATCTCTTCTAAACCGATTTCAAGTAATAATTCATGCATGTGACTCACCTGCTTTCGACTTGATCAATGGGAAGCCAAGACGTTCCCGTTCTTCGATGAAACTTTGCGCACAACGGCGCGACATGTTCCGGACACGATGGATGAATCCTGTACGTTCCGTGACGGAAATCGCCCCCTTCGCGTCGAGAAGGTTAAAGGTATGTGAACATTTCAAGATGTAATCATACGCTGGGAAAACGAGGTTCTCGTCCAAGGCGCGATTCGCTTCTTTTTCATATTGATCGAACAACGTGAAGAGTAAGGCGACATCTGATGTTTCAAACGTATACTTCGAATGTTCGAACTCCGGTTGATAGAAGATATCACCGTATTTGAAGCCATCTGTCCAAACGAGATCAAAGACACTCTCGACGTCTTGGATGTACGAAGCGAGACGCTCGATTCCGTACGTGATCTCTACTGCAATCGGATTACACTCGATTCCACCGACTTGTTGGAAGTACGTGAATTGTGTGATTTCCATCCCGTTCAGCCATACTTCCCAGCCGAGACCTGCAGCACCGAACGTCGGGTTCTCCCAGTTATCCTCTACGAAACGAATATCATGTTCGAGTGGGTTGATACCAAGCAACTCGAGACTTTGTAAGTACAATTCCTGAATGTTGTCAGGTGATGGTTTCATGATGACTTGGAATTGATGGTGTTGATACAGACGGTTCGGGTTTTCCCCGTAACGACCGTCAGCCGGACGGCGTGATGGTTCTGTATAACAAACGTTCCATGGTTCTGGTCCGAGACTCCGTAAGAACGTCATCGGATTCATCGTACCGGCTCCTTTTTCTACGTCGTATGCTTGCATCGTCAAGCAGCCTTGTTCTGCCCAAAATTTTTGTAATGTCAAGATCATGTCTTGTACTGTCATCTTCACGACTTTCACCTCCGAAATGATTAAGGAACGCAAAAAACGCCCCTATGTACAACAATCGTTGCACATAGGGACGAGACGAGCCCGCGGTTCCACCCTACTTGCATGCATCGCATGCCACTCTTTTTGACAAAGAACACTCCGAAACGCCATTCGCGCCCCTCTCACTTCCAGCTCACACCACCCTGGAATCGCTTGATTGAGAAAAAGACGGTACTCCTTTTCGTCATCGTGTTCATTTAGTTGCTTCTACCGCATTTATTCTACCGAACCCGCTTGTTGCTGTCAATCGTTGCCGAAATCAATCAACTGGTCGAGGACACGTTTTGAACGTAGACGTAACCCGCTGTAGCGTTCCATATAAGCATCCATGATTTGACGCAGTAGACGCTTCGTTTCCGGCTTCACCGTCACGGTACCGATCCGCGAGAAATCATAGACGGAAAACACATAGAGCATCTTCGCGACTGCTTCTGACATAAAGACCGCATGTTCATCCTCATGACGGTGCCGGCGACACAATAACCCACCATGGTGTAACGAAAAAGCAAACGGTGCTTCAGCACTCCCGCAAATCGTACAGCCATTCAAGTGCGGCGCAATCCCTAGATGACGCAACAGGCGCAACTCGATGATGAAAGAGACGACGTCGGGATCAAGTCCTTCATCCATCGCCTCCAGTCCTTCGACGAACAAATCATAGAGTGCCGGTTGCGGCACTCGTTCATCAAGCGCTTTATCTGCCAGCTCCAGTAGATACATCGCATACGCCATCAAGACGACATCTTGCCGGATATGCGCGTGGCTCGTGATGACGTCTGCTGATTTCAACTGACCGAGACCACGTGACCGTGGATAGATATAGACGGCTCGAACGAAAGGCTGGCTTGCCGCGTTGAAACGACTACCCGGCTTCTTCGCTCCTCGCGCCATGACGGCGAGCTTGCCGTATTCACGTGTCAGTAGCGTGACGATCTTATTCGATTCACCGTATACGACCGTTCGTAGTACAAGCCCTTCCGCCTTATCGATCATCGCTTAATACTCGTCATCGCGGAAGCCAAGTTCACGCAATTGACCGGCCTTGTTACGCCAATCCTTTTGGACTTTGACCCACAAGTTCAGGTAAACTTTCGTTCCGAGTAACATCTCGATGTCCGTTCGTGCTTCAGAGCCGATTTCTTTTAGAAGTGCTCCGCGTTTACCGATGATGATTCCTTTTTGGGAATCGCGCTCGATCAAGATCGTCGCATGGACATCGACCATGTTTCCATTCTCACGCGTCTTGATTTGATCAATCGCGACTGCGATCGAGTGTGGTACTTCGTCGCGTGTCTTCTGCAAGACTTTCTCACGAATCATCTCTGAGATGATGAAACGCTCCGGGTGGTCAGTGACTTGATCCGCCGGATAATACATCGGTCCTTCTGGTAAGATCTTCGCGATTTCTTCAAGTAACGGTCCGACGTTGTTACCTTGAAGCGCAGAGATCGGAACGACTGCCGCAAACTCGAGCTCATTTTTATATGACTCGATGATTGGCGGAATATCATTCGGATGAATCAAATCGACCTTATTCATGACGAGAATGATGGGTGTATCGAGTTCCTTCAATTTTTCAATGATGAAATCGTCGCCTTTTCCTTTTGGTTCTGTCACGTTGACCATGAACAAAATCGCATCAACTTCACGCAATGCGTTCGTTGCGACCTTCATCATGAAGTCACCGAGTTTATGTTTTGGTTTATGAATCCCTGGTGTATCGATGAAAATCGTCTGAACGTCTTCTGTCGTATAGACACCTTGGATTTTATTTCGCGTCGTTTGTGGCTTATCAGACATGATGGCAATCTTTTGTCCGATGACACGGTTGAGGAATGTCGATTTTCCGACGTTCGGGCGTCCGATGATCGAGACAAAGCCCGATTTGAATCCTTCTTTAAACATGTAAATCCCCTTTCGTGAATGCTCCTGGTAAGAGGGCGCCCACTGTTGTTTCTGTGACATCCCCTTTAAGGTTCGTCAAATAGATTGGCATATCTGCGTCACACATCTCTGATAGCACTTGGCGGCATTGTCCACATGGTGCGACCGGTCCTTCTGTGTCCGCAACGACAGCCATCGCTGCATACTCGCGCGCATCCTGTGCCCACGCAGAGAAGATTGCTGTCCGTTCTGCACAGTTACAAAGACCATATGCAGCGTTTTCAATATTGCAACCATGGAAGACTTGTCCGTCTTTTGTTAGTAGAGCAGCACCGACTTGGAATTTCGAATATGGAACATACGCTTTTTCGCGTGCACGTTTAGCTTGTTCGAGTAATTGTTCTGTTTTCATGTGAGTATCCCCTTCTTAGGAACGATATTGGCCAAAAAGGCCGGATTCTTATTGTACCAAATATGGGATGAAGATGCATAGTGCAATTGCAATAGATGTAAGCGCCAACACAAGAACAGCTCCACTTGCAATATCCTTGACTGCTTTTGCCAGTGGATGCCATTCCTGCGTCACGAGATCAACGACGCGCTCAAACGCTGTATTGAACATCTCGGCACTGATGACGATCCCGACCGTCAAGAAGAGGATCGCTCGCTCGACAGACGTCAAGGGTAATAGAAAGGCGACAAGCAACACGATGGCACCAACTGTCACGTGAACTTTCATATGCCGTTCTTCTCGAATCGATTGGCGCAATCCGTTCATGGCATGTCGAAAGGGTTGCCACCAGCTTTTCACAATGTGCCCCGATATAACTCGAAGTGATGCAGGATTTCCTCCTGTCGCTTCGTCATGACTTCCTCATCTGCTTTTTCAATGTGATCGTATCCGAGTAAATGGAGAAAACCATGGACAGCGAGGAAACCGAGCTCTCTCTCAAAATGATTCCCATACTCTGCCGCTTGTTCACGACACCGTTCTACGGAAATGATCAAATCGCCGAGGACGATTGGTTCGTCTTCGAGCAATCCAAAATCGATTTCATCTTCTCCTAGTTCTTCCATCGCAAAGGAAATGACGTCTGTCGCCTGATCCTTTCCACGCCATTCACGATTGATTTCTTGAATCTCATCGTTTGAGACGAAAGTCACGGACAACTCACTATTTGAATCGACTTCTTCTTGTTCCGCCGTGTAAATCAAAATCGATTCGACAAGCTGTCGTTGTTCTTCCGTTAGACGATTATTTTCGTCTGTCATATAAATATTCATGTCGTTGCCTCTTTCTTTAATTCTGGATACTCGATTCGTTCATGGAACAAACCGGATAAGGTATGACACGCACTTTCACCAACGCGATAAATCTCACGTGTCGTAATGTCACATTCCGCAAATTGATCATCCATCATCTTTTCACGAATGATTTTCGCGACCAAGTCCCGAATTCCTTCTTCTGAAGGAGCTTTCATCGAACGAACTGCCGCTTCAATCGAGTCAACGATCATGATGACCGCCGCTTCACGAGTTTGTGGTTTCGGACCCGTGTAACGGAACGTCTCCTCATCGACCTCACCTTGTTCTGCTGCCTTGACATAAAAGTATCTCAGCAGAGAGGTTCCATGATGCTGGCGGCAAATATCGATGATCGCTGCAGGCAGTTTTGCTTCTTCGAGTAATTCAACACCATCCTCGGTATGTGCCAAGATGACACGTGCCGACTCTTCCGGTGTCAATCGATCATGGGGATTGCGTCCATGCTGGTTCTCAATGAAATAAAGCGGTCGTCTCGTTTTCCCTAAATCATGATAGTAGGCGCCGACTCGTGCAAGCAAGCCATCTGCTCCGATTGCTTCACAGGCTGTTTCTGCTAGATTCGCAACCATCATACTGTGATGGTACGTTCCCGGTGCTTCAACTAATAATTTTTTGAGTAACGGATGCGTCGGGTTCAACAGTTCGAGTAGACGGGTCGGTGCTAAAATACCGAACGTCATTTCAAGAAACGGCAATAGTCCAATTGCTAGGACGGCACTCAAGATACCGCTCGCAATCGCAAAACCAACTAAAATCAGCGTTTCTCGTAGTTCGAACGTTCCACTTCGTAACAGGACGAATGCTAAGAAAATCGCGATGTTTGCTCCGGCAATCGAAACACTGCTCATGAAAATACGACGTCGTGACAAACTAGAGCGCAGGAAAAACGTTGCGACTAAACCACCGACCAATAAATAGATTGCGATATTGAAGCTGAAGTTCTGGTTCGTACTATAGAAGAACGTTCCGGCAAGCGCCGTAAACAGAGAACTCGATAATGCAATCCGTTCGTTCAATAAATTGCGCAAGACGAGCGCAGCAAAAGCGGTCGGCGTGAGTAAGTAAAATGCTGGATTGATGTCGTCTGCTAAGAACGCCATACCATACATGACGAGTAATTGTAGACTGACGACGAGGTAGACAAGCCCGAATAATCGAATCCGCCCCATTTGAGCGTATCGCAGTTTTGAACGGTGAATGAATCCAAATAAAAAGGCAGTCATCAACGCACTGACAAGCATCGCCCCGAGTAACGGTTTCAACGACTGTCGATCAGAAATCAAGCCGACTAATTGTAGCTGACGATAGGCATCTTGTGAAATCACTTCGCCTCGTTTAACGATCACTTCGCCTTCTGAAATGATGACTGGTTCAACTTTATCACTCGTCTGCTTACGAAGCTGTTCCGTCTTTTCCGGATCATAGACGTAGTTCGTCACGATCAGTTGATCGGTCATCGCTTTAGCGACTGCTTTTAGTGAAAAGGACAGTGGCGAACGTTCAATATCCGTTCGCGCATTCTCACGTGCCTCCGCTACTTCACCACCATCAGACGAGATACGTTGACGCATCGCTTCTTCAATCGCGGTGATGACGACGTCACGTGTCGTATTCCGTAGTGCTGTCGTCGACGTCACAAGCAAGCGTAACTCATCATCCTTCAAAAGAGTTGCCGCCTCCGTTCCACGCAGACGCTGTTTGATTTTACCGATCTCATTTGTTTTTTTGATACCAGACAAACTCGCAAAAAGTTGTTCGACTTTATCAATTTGTTGTGCTGCATACTCTTGTTTGATCGTATACTGACTCTCGATTGCAGCAACCGAATTTTCCTTGATTTGATTTGTTGCAACCCGGTCCTCCATCGTCAAGGGTGACCGGATATCTTCTTCTGCAATTGAGAATGGTTCTGCGGACAAGGCTTCTGGCCGAACACTGACATACATCATCGTCGATACGACGAGATAGAATACTACTGTCAAAAGCCCGACCCAGACCCCAACCTTGCGCATATCATCTCCCCCTTTTCCATCTATTTTCGTAACGGCTTAGGTCAAATCCTGACTATAAGCATCAACGATTTTTCGGACAAGTGGGTGACGCACGACATCCGCTGAGCCAAAGTGCTCAAAATGAATCCCTTTGACATTGCCGAGCAAATGTAACGCTTCTTGTAGACCAGACGTTTTTCCTCGCGGAAGATCGACTTGTGTCAAATCGCCTGTGACGATCATCTTCGAATGGAATCCGAGACGCGTCAAGAACATCTTCATTTGTTCACGTGTCGTATTTTGCGCTTCATCAAGAATGACGAAGGCATGTTCAAGTGTCCGTCCACGCATGTAAGCGAGCGGCGCGATCTCGATGACGCCACGCTCAAGCAGACGAGCCGTATGTTCGACACCAAGTACGTCATGTAGCGCATCGTATAGAGGACGTAGATAGGGATCGACTTTTTCTTTCAGATCCCCTGGAAGGAATCCTAGATTTTCTCCTGCTTCTACTGCTGGACGCGTCAGGACAAGTCGTTTGACGTGACCTTCCTTTAACGCTTTTGCCGCCATCACGACAGCAAGATACGTTTTTCCGGTTCCCGCTGGTCCAATACCAAATGTCAAATCACAGCGGTCGATTCCCCGAACGTAACGTGCTTGACCGAGTGTCTTTGCACGAAGTGGTTTTCCTTTATGATTCGTATGAATGACCGTATCGTAAAGTTCCAGTAGTTCATCCACCCGATCTTGACGTGCCAGTTGAATGGCGCTCGTCGCGTCACGCTCCGTCAAAACAGCTCCACGATTCACAAGTTGTTTCAAGACGCCTACGACCTGTCCTGCTAAGATTACAGACTGCTCCTGTTCGGATTGTGCCAACAGCTCATCTCCTCGATGCGTAAGCTGAACGTCAAGTTCTGCTTCCATCGTACGTAAGACTGCATCATTCGGACCGACGAATGCTTGAATCTGTTCTGAATTCGAAAATGCAAATGGGATTCTTTCGTTGAATATCACGTTGTGAATGGCCTCCTAGTCATGGATAACAAGTTGTCATCGCTTCATATCTAATCTCTTCCACTTTAGCACTTCCGCCGAAAAGATGGAAAGAAAAACCCGTTCCCACCTTTTGGGAAATAAAAAGAGTCGATCCTACGCGTTTCGTAGGATCGACTCACTGTCTAATCATCATCGTTTTCGTTTTGAAACGGGTGCACCCAGAACCTCACTCCAGACGATGGCACGACGCATTTCATCCTGTGAGAGTCTCGTCGCTGATGCTGAACGACTCGACGTTCCAATAGCACCGTCTGCGACGCTATCTTTGATTTCACCGATCGTCGAAGAGGACATCCCTTTTTTCGAATGTTGTTTCTGACGCTGGTCCAAACGTTGTTGCAATTCCGTTCGTTCATGAACGGGTCGCGCTTTTGTTTGCGTTACCCCCGGTTGTTTCTTCGCGGGTGCTTTTTTACGAACGACAGGTGGAGGTACCATCTCTTGTCGCGCCGTATCGACCTGTTCGGTTATTTGTTTCACATAGTCGCCGAACTCCTTTGAAGGTGTCCGGTTCGTCTGCTTCGGTTTTTTATCCGCTGCTTTTGAGATGACGGAGATGACACCGAATGCGATCATCAATCCGACCCATATGATATCCATACCGTCTCACCCTTTATTGTGAGTCATTTGGTGATGATTGCCCACCGATTGCTTGACGCATTTTCGTATCTGCCGTCACGTTCAAGTAGTTTGCATAATCCATGACGCCAAAGTTACCGTCACGCATCGCTTCAGCGATCGCAAGCGGCACTTCCGCTTCAGCAGCGACAACCTTCGCACGCATCTCTTCAACACGTGATTTCATCTCTTGTTCACTTGCAATCGCCATTGCGCGACGTTCTTCCGCTTTTGCTTGCGCAATGTTCTTATCTGCTTCTGCTTGATCCGTCTGCAGAACCGCACCGATATTTTTCCCGATATCAATGTCCGCGATATCAATCGAGAGAATCTCGAACGCCGTACCCGAATCGAGTCCTTTCGCAAGAACCGTCCGTGAGATCATCTCTGGATTCTCAAGTACTTCTTTTTGGTCATTACACGAACCAATGGTTGAGATGACACCCTCACCAACACGTGCGATGACCGTTTCTTCCCCAGCACCACCGACGAGACGATCAATGTTCGCACGTACCGTGATCCGGGCTTTCGCTTTTACTTCAATCCCGTTCATTGCCACACCGGCGATAAATGGTGTTTCGATGACTTTCGGGTTAACCGACATTTGAACAGCTTCCAGAACGTTACGACCAGCAAGATCAATCGCTGCTGCGCGTTCGAAGCTCAACTCGATATTCGCACGGTGTGCTGCAATCAAGGCATTGACGACGCGGTCAACGTTACCACCGGCAAGGAAGTGACTTTCCAGTTGATTCGTATTCAAGTTCAATCCCGCTTTAACTGCCTTAATCAACGGATTGACGATTTTAGATGGTGTCACTCGACGTAGTCGCATCCCGACTAATGTAAAGATCGATACACGTACGCCTGCTGCGAGCGAGCTGATCCAAAGTGGGATCGGAACGAGCGTGAAGAAGATGGCGAGGAAAATTAAAATTCCTCCAGATATGAGTAATACGGTCAATAGTTCAGGTGTCATGTGTGGGACTCCTCCTTCGTATGTTGGACTCTAACAATGACGCGTCCATGCGTCACTTCTTTTACGACGATTGTTTCCCCCGCTTGAATGAAGGTCCCTTCCGTTACGGCATCAATTCGATTCCCATCGATTTCAATCGTTCCTGATGGACGAAGAGGCGTCAAACTGACTCCTTCTTGTCCTAACAGTTGTACTTTGTCTTGATGGGAGAGATAGCCTTTTTCAGACGATGTCGAATCCGTCAAAATCAAACCGCGCCATAGTAACGACTGATTTGATTTAATTCTGCGATACGCCCAGTATCCGGCCGCAAGCGATAGAAATACAGCAAGTCCGATTGCGATACCTACTTGACCAACTGTAGCGCCTGCCATGATCAGACTAGCAAGGACCGCACCGATTCCGAGGACTCCAAAGATTCCGAACCCTGTGACGAATATTTCGACCAGTAACATGAGGACCCCAATCATGAAGACCGCCAAAATCATTCCTAAGCTAAACGTCATGCGTACGTTCACCCCTTTTCATTCGTGTCAGAAGCTGCTTCTTTTGCACTTTGATTCGTTACTATAATTATATACGCTTTCAAAACAAAAAGGTTTCATGACTATTCTGAATTCATTAAGAAACTTTTAATTGTGACAGGAACGACAAAAAAGGTGCCCCGAAGGACACCTTTTTCATGTATTAAGCGAGCCGTTGTTTGACGAGTCGATTAATTAACGCACCGTCTGCCTTGCCTTTAAGCTGTGGCATGACGATACCCATTACTTTCCCCATATCTGAAGGAGCAGAGGCACCCGTCTGCGCAATAGCTGCGTCGACGATTTCCTGTACTTCTTCCTCGGAAAGCTGTTTTGGCATATAAGCTTCGAGCACGACAATCTCTGCTTGAATTTTCTCGACGAGATCGTGACGACCAGCGCTTTCGAATTCTCGGAGGGAGTCGTTGCGCTGCTTCATTTCACGTGAAAGAATTGTTAATTCTTCCTCGTCTGTCAATTCTTGCTTACCGAGTTTGATCGTTTCATTTTGCAGCGATGATTTCACCATCCGAATCGTCGTAAGACGATCTTTTTCACGTAGACGCATGGCTTCTTTCATATCCGCTGTCAAACGCTCCTGAAGACTCATGAGGATACACCCTCTCTAACGTTAGAACTTCTTACGCTTACGCGCAGCCTCCGATTTAAGCTTACGTTTTACACTTGGCTTTTCGTAGTGTTTACGTTTACGAACTTCTGCAAGCGTACCATCTTTTGAAACACCACGTTTGAAGCGACGAAGTGCGTCTTCAAGTGATTCATTTTTACGTACACGAGTTTCCACTAGTTTTCCCTCCCTCCGATATTACCGACTAAAGGAAACGTGTCAGACACGTCATACAACATTATAGTAGGAATATACAATTTGGTCAACAGTTGATTCTAGCGACTTTTCTGTACCCTACGCTGTTCCTTTTTGTTCTTATCTATCCTCTCATGGTTGCATCCGTTTGACAACAAAATCTAGTCATTCCTGCATCAAAATCCAGAAACTTTTTTGTAAGCGTTATCATCTATTTTTTAAAATGTTTTGTCAAAAAGGGTGATGATGTGTCAAAATATAGACAATTATCAAATAAAGGAGTGTGACATTACTTATGAAAGAAGCAAAGCGCATCATTTGGGGATTGATTCTCGGGGTGATTCTCGGAATCGTCCTCGCTTCCTTACCGGACAAGTCGATTTATGAGGGATTGAATAAATATGCTTTACAACCCATCGGAACGATCTTCCTGAACTTAATTAAGATGCTCGTCGTACCGATCGTCTTCTTCTCAATCGCCCTTGGCGTCATGGGACTTGGAAATCCAAAAGAGCTTGGTCGTGTTGGTGGTAAAGCCATCACTTATTTCATGACGACGACAGCTGTCGCAATTGTCATTGCTCTCGGTTTGTCATTACTGATCAAACCGGGTACGTTTGGTAACTTCGAGACGCAAGGTCTGGAATATGATAACGGAAATCTACCAGATACGAGCATAATCAACACAATCGTTGGTATGTTCCCGACGAACCCGATCACGTCGATGGCGGAAGGAAATATGCTACAAATCATCGTCTTCAGTGTCTTTATCGGTTTTGGGATCACGTTCCTCGGTCAAAAAGTCTCGACACTACGGACGTTCATCGAGCAGGGTAATGATTTAATGACGTACTTGATCACGCTCGTCATGAAAATGGCACCGCTTGGAGCATTTGCTTTGATCGCATCAGCCGTCGGTTCTCAAGGGTGGGATTCGCTAAAAGCAATGGGACTTTATATGGGTGTCGTCATCTTGTCACTATTCGTCCATTCCGTATTGACGTATGGTTCGACTGTTTCACTTCTTGGGAAGATGAACCCGTTCTTCTTCTTTAAGAAGTTCGCACCTGTCATGCTGTTCGCTTTCTCGACGTCTTCGTCGAACGCAACACTCCCTGTTGCGATGCAAACGGCTCAAAAAGAGTTGAAGGTTCCGCGTTCCGTCTCAAGTTTCGTCCAGCCTCTTGGTGCGACGATCAACATGGATGGAACAGCAATCATGCAAGGTGTCGCGACTGTCTTCATCGCGCAAGTCTACGCTGTTGACTTGACGCCAGGTCAACTTGCGACGGTCGTCCTGACAGCTGTTCTTGCATCGGTCGGAACAGCCGGTGTACCGGGTGTCGGTCTCGTCATGTTGACGATGGTTCTTCAATCGGTCAATCTACCGGTCGAAGGGATCGCTTTAATCATCGGTGTCGATCGTCTTCTTGATATGATGCGGACAGCCGTCAACATCACTGGTGACGCAGCATGTGCCGTCATCGTCTCGAAATCGGAAGAAGGTAATCTGAAAGAAGAAGAGAACGAAGAAACGGATGAGCGTTACGCTTGATTGCACGTTTCTCGACTGACGAAAAGGACGTTCCGCCAACTGCGGAACGTCCTTTTTTATCTGTTCACTTATTTTGATAAGACGAATGAGCTAAGTCCTTCGACACGAACCGTACCTGATACGTTACGGATTGCTTTGGTTCCTGCTTGTTTACCGTCTACAAGCAGCTTCCATTTTCCTTTTGGTAACTTCATGTCGACTGCTTTTCGATTTGCATTGTGAATGACATAGAGATCCTCTTTTTGTTTCGGCGCAGCATCATCTAGTCGATACGCGATGACTTGAGCCGGTGCTGCTTCAAACGTCAGGTAACGACGAATGTCTTTTGCTGTTGCTAAATGAAGTACTGGATTCTTTTTGCGTAACTCGATCAATCCTGTCATATAATCAACGTCTTGTTGACGGTCCATCTTCCGTTTCCAGTCGAGCTGGTTGACAGAATCCGGTGATTTATATGAGTTATGGTCGCCGCCCTTCGTCCGCATGAAATCCTGTCCTGCATGGATGAACGTTGTTCCTTGAGACGTCAACAAGATACTTGAAGCCAAACGATGCATCTTTGTCTTCGTTGCGTCATTGTCTTTCGGATTCGTCAGGTTCAACTTATCCCAGAGCGTATGGTTATCATGTGCTTCAACGTAAGTGATCGCTTGATCTGGTTCTTGCGTAAATCCTTTAATCTCTTTGTTATAAGCAATCTCTCCGACGATTCCGCGTTTGATGCGCGTTTCAAGACCCGTTGCTCCGTTAATGAAACCAGCATCTGAATCGATGAAGACGCTACCTTTGAGCGCATCGCGTAGGTTGTCATTGAAATGTCCGATTCCTGGCATTTGTTTTGTATTCGTTTGGTTGGCCTTCTCTGAATCTGGAAGCGGTGTTCCAAGGCTCCACCCTTCTCCGAATATGAGAATCGACGGATCAATTCGTTTTGTCGCCTGTTTGACATCATTCATCGTCTTGACGTCATGAATGCCCATTAAGTCAAATCGGAATCCGTCCCAGTGGTATTCTTTCGCCCAGTAAGAGACAGAATCAACGATCAATTTGTGCATCATTTGACGCTCAGACGCTGTATCGTTTCCGACACCCGTTCCGTTCGCTAAATCGCCGCCTTCTGTATAACGGTAGTAATAACCAGGAACGATTTTATCAAGGTTTGATGCCTTTGCGTCAAACATGTGGTTGTAGACGACATCCATGACAGCACGAAGTCCATTGTCATGTAGCCCTTGAATCATCTGCTTCATTTCCTTGATTCGGACTTTTGGATCATAGGGGTTTGTCGCATACGATCCTTCTGGTGCGTTATAGTTCTTTGGATCATAACCCCAGTTATACGATTTAAGCGGGTTCGTCTCATCGACGGAAGCTGTGTTGAAATCATAGACTGGAATGAACTGAACGTGCGTGATGCCAAGTTCCTTCAGATGATCAAGTCCCGTCTTCGTCTTCGTTTTTTTACCATCCTTCGTTAAACGTGTACCTGGCTCGATGACGCCGAGATACTTCCCTTTTTGTTTGATACCTGAATCGTAACCCGAGTTCGTCACATCAAACATCGATAAATCACGGACGTGTGATTCATAGATGATCGCATCTGTCGCATGGCGAAGTGGCATTTTTCCATTTGTCCAGCGTTTTGGATCCGTCTCGCGTAAGTCGACGACGACACCTTGGTCGCCATTGACGGCGACTGCTGTCGCATACGGATCAACCGCACGCGTCGATTCTTTGGCATGTTTGACTTCGTATGTGTATCCGACACCGTCAAGATCGCCCTTGACCGTCACTTGATACACACCACGATCCGTTCGTTCCATCTTGATTTCGCGCGTGATATCTTTTGTCGTAGCAGCTTGTTGCTTTGGTAAGCGATACAATTCGAGCTCGACCGCTTGTGCTGTCGGTGCCCAAACTTTAAACGTCGTGTTTGACTTTTGATAGTCGACACCGAGTTTTCCATCGTAGGCATACTTTTGGTCGAATGCTTTCGAACGGAGCACTTTACCCGCTTCAAGGACTGCTTCTCCAAAAACAGGATGAGACGCTCGGACGACTTTTGCTAAATCGATATCTGAAGTGACTTCGACTTTTACCGTTTTGGCATCGATTGCTGACACGGCTGGATTCGTCACGCCTTCAAACGTAAATGCCTTTACGTCTTCTTCCGTCAACGGTGCATTCGTTTTTAATGTCATCGTCCGGAAGTCATCTGCTAAAAAGCTTGTGATTTTCGGTGTGCGATCGATTTCCGGTTTGCTGTAGTATACCGTCTGATCCCCTTCAATCTGTCTCTTATACACATCTCCGAGCCCAC
>NZ_WBYY01000002.1:0-58233 GCF_048985645.1 Exiguobacterium sp. A1_3_1
TGGTGACCCGTACGGGATTCGAACCCGTGTTACCGCCGTGAAAGGGCGGTGTCTTAACCGCTTGACCAACGGGCCATATCGTAATTAATAATTATTCTCAAGAAACATTTTCACATAAGAGGTCTGGCGGAGATGGAGGGATTCGAACCCTCGCACCAGTTTCCCGGCCTACACCCTTAGCAGGGGCGCCCCTTATAGCCACTTGGGTACATCTCCAAAAGAATGGCTCCGCAAGTAGGATTTGAACCTACGACCTACCGGTTAACAGCCGGTTGCTCTACCGCTGAGCTATTGCGGAACGTTACGTTCTGTTCGGAACACTTTTATATAGTAGCAACTTTTTTTCTTTCCGTCAATGCTTTTTTAAAAAAGTTTTTAGCGACGATAAGTTGTTTAGTTGCTGTCGTTTTGACGACTTCTATAATTTATCATGCTCCGAAATGAACGTCAACTACTTTTGTAAAAAATCTTTCCACGACATCGACCACATCGATATCTTTCCGTATTCATGCGTCTTTTCCTTCTATATAATGTGCTGCATTTCTCACATTCATAAAGATAGGATTTTTTTTCGTCTTCTTGTCTTCTCGGACTGTATCGAAGCCCATCGTAGCGCTCTAACCATTCCTTGAAGTCTTGATCTTGATGACGGTGTCCCATTCCTGCTAGATGTAAATGGTAGTGACACAGTTCATGAATCACGATTCCGCGGAAGACTTTCATGTCATCGATATATCGTTTATTGAAGTCTAAATGATGATCGCCTAAGAAATAGCGACCACCTGTCGTCTTCAGCCGTGGATTAAAATAAGCTTTATGTCGAAACGGTAAGGAAAATACGTCGAGCGACAGTTGCTCGACGTATCGTTGTAATTGTTCATTCGTCATTTCGGCGGAACCAGTGTCAAACCAATCCGTCCCCGCTCTGGTTCAACATTCGTCACCCATACTGTCACGATATCCCCGACAGCGACGACATCAAGTGGATGCTTGACACGTTTACGACTGAGCTTCGAGATATGAATTAAACCATTCTCTTTCACTCCGATATCAACGAACGCACCAAAATCAAGAACATTCCGAACCGTCCCTTGGAACTCCATCCCGACTTGGATCATATCCATCGATAGAACATCTTGGCGGAGCAACGGTTTATCGAGCGCTTCCCGAGGGTCACGACCCGGACGTTGTAACGCTTCGATGATATCACGTAATGTCGGCTCTCCGATCTCGAGCGTCTGTGCCATCTCCGGTAATGACAATGTAGACAATTGTTCCCGCACCGCATCCGTTCCAACTTGATCCAGCGTTAAGCCTAGTGTCTTAAATAACTTCTCGACTGTTTTGTACTGTTCCGGATGAATCGGCGTCCGGTCGAGCGGATGCGTACCTTCTAGAATTCGCAGGAATCCTGCTGCCTGTTCGTAGGCTTTTGCACCAAGACGAGGAACTTTCAATAATTCCTGGCGTGTCTTAAACGTCCCAAGTTCCGAGCGGCGTTCAACGATTTTTTTCGCCGTCGCCTTCGTGATTCCTGCGACATAACTCAATAGCGGTTCTGACGCTGTATTAACATCGACTCCGACTTGGTTGACGACCGTCTCGACGACAAAATCAAGCGTCTCCTTCAGTTTTGTTTGCGAGACATCATGTTGATATTGACCGACTCCGACAGACTGCGGGTCGACTTTGACAAGTTCAGCGAGTGGATCCTGCAGGCGACGCGCAATCGAAATCGCGGATCGTTGTTCGACCTGAAGCTCTGGAAACTCCGTCCGGGCAATCTCTGAAGCGGAATAAATACTCGCCCCTGCCTCGTCGACGATTGTAAAGGCGATATCTGTTTGCCCCTTCATCCAGTCCGCAACAAATGCTTCTGTTTCCCGTGAAGCAGTTCCGTTCCCGATCGCAATCAACTCGATTCCATATGTATCAACGAGCTGCGAAAGGGTTTGACGTGCTTCTTTTGCTTTTTGCTCTGACATCGTCACGTAAATGACGCCGACTTCCTTCATTTCACCTGTCGGATCAATGACTGCCCACTTACATCCTGTCCGGTAGGCCGGATCCAGTCCCAACATGACTTTCCCTTTCATCGGTGGTTGCATGTAGAGTTGACGGAGATTCTTACCAAAGACGTCAATCGCTTGGAACTCTGCCTTTTCCGTCAGTTCATTTCGAATTTCTCGTTCGATGGCAGGAAAGACCGATTTTTTATAGCCCGTCGTGATCGCTGCTTCGACGATATCACGTTTCTTTGGCGCCAGTTGTGCGTAGGAACGAAATAATGTCGGTAAAACCTGTTGTTCCTCTAACACGACTTTCACAGAGACGATTTTCAATGCTTCCGCACGGTTAATCGCAAGAATCCGGTGCGGAACGATCTGTTGGATACGCTCACTGTAGGCATAATACTGTGCAAAGACACCTTTTTCATCGACTGCATCCTTTTTCTGTTTCGTGACGATTTCTGCTGAACGGCGCATTTGCTTACGAATGAACTCACGCACCGTCGCTTGTTCGCCCCACTCCTCGGAAATGATCGATTGTGCCCCAGTAAGCGCTTCTTCCGGATCCAGCCCATTGCTCAAGCGATGGAATGTCGCTTCATCATAAGCAGACTTGTCGCGGAACCAGTCGGCAAGTGGTGCAAGCCCTTCTTCCCGTGCAATTTCCGCCTTTGTCCGACGTTTTGGTCGAAACGGTAAATAGATATCTTCAACTTGTTGTAACGTCGTCGCTTCTTCGAGCGTTCGACGGAGTTCCGGCGTCAATGCACCTTGCTCCTCGATTTTTTCAAGGACGTCACTCCGTCTACTTTCAAGTTGCGTTAATTGTTTATGTCGATCGAGAATCGCTTTGATCGCGACCTCATCGAGTTCACCTGTCTGTTCTTTCCGGTAGCGGGCGATGAACGGAATCGTACCGCCTTCTTCCGTCAATTGTAAGACTGCCTTCACTTGCGCAGGACGTACATTCAATTCACTTGCGATTCTCATTTCCATCTGCTTCACCTCTCATTCATTATACCGAAGAACGCATGGAAAAGAAAAAAGACTGACACGAGGTCAGTCTTTTGAGAATACTTCATTTGGTTCGACTTTGATCGCTTCACGTAACTTCTGTAAAGCGCGTCGTTGGAGACGGGAAACGTGCATTTGCGAAATGCCGAGTAGTTCGCCCGTTTCTTTTTGACTCATATTACGGTAGTAGGCACATTCGAGAATCGAACGTTCGCGGTCCGTTAAGACAGCAAATGCCTTTTCAAGAATCAAACGCTGATCGACGGAGTCATAGCCGTTTTCTTGATTCCCGACAAGATCGAGTAACGTAACGGTACTACCTTCCTGATCTGCCTCAATCGAGCTATCAACGGATAACGCTTGATAGCTTTTACCCATTTCAAGTGTTTCGAGGACTTCCTCTTCTGATACTTCAAGACGAGCAGCAATCTCATCGATGCGCGGAGAGCGTTGCAACTCCGTCGTCAACTCCTCGACTGCCTTCTTAATTTTCGGTCCGAGTTCCTTGATGCGACGTGGAACGTGAACGCTCCATGTCTTATCGCGGATGAAACGTTTGATTTCACCGATGATCGTCGGAACAGCAAACGACTCAAAACTGCGACCGAATTCCTTATCGAAGCGACGAAGCGCTGCAAGCAACCCAATCATGCCGACCTGAACAAGATCGTCATGAATCGGTCGACCACGCGAGAACTTTCGGGCCAAAGCTTCTACCAAGTCTGAATAACGCTCGAGTAATGCCGCATGCACTTCCTCATCTTGGTCGTCCTGCTGATACAAATCAATCAGTCGAAGTACTTCATCATCACTGTGATGGCGTTGTTGAGACTTTGCTGGCACTTTGACCCACCTCATCTCTATTCATATATTTTGTCATATGGACAGTGACGCCGTTCGCTTTCTCGATCGTTACTTGATCCATCAATGCTTCGATCATCAAGATACCGAGTCCTCCTTCATGCAAGGAATCGAGATCGTGTGCATCCGTAATCGGTTCACTTTGGCGTTTGACCTCATCTTTATCGAACGTAATGCCGTTATCCTTGACGACAATCTCGAGACGATCATCCGGATAGACGTTACATGTCAAGGCGATGCTACCATCTTCTTTTCCTTCGTACGCATGTTGAACAGCGTTCGCACATGCTTCTGAGACAGCGATCTTGATATCTTCGATGTCATCATACGTGTATCCCATCCGGTTGGCGACACCTGAAACCGTCAGACGGGCAATGGCTACATATTCCGGTTTTGCCGGTAATGTCATGTTTAGTTGTTCGTTCTTCATTGCGTTCCACCTCTTACACCACTATCGATTGTAATGATGCTTGAAAGACCTGTAATTTCGAATAGACGACGGATGCGTTCAGAAACGCCGACGAGCGTGAACGATGTACCGTTCTTTTTCGCCGCTTTGAGTGCTCCGACGAACACGCCGAGACCTGTCGAATCCATGTAGTGTACTTCATCCAAATGGACGACGACATCGTTTGTTTCAACTGCCGGGACTAGTTCTTGGCGAAGCTTTGGTGCTGTATACGTATCAATCTCACCTGCGATATAAAGATGCGTCTGACCGTCAAGCTGCTCTGTTTTAATTGTTAAATCCATCTTCAAGTTCCTCCTCAAGGAAAATCTGTCTATGTGGTCTTGCTATTCATCCTACCTCATCCCTTTATAAAAAGGTCACTTGGGTATGTTTCCCCGTAAAGAAAACTTTAAAACCCATTTTATAAAAAAAGAGGTCAAAAAAAGTCGCATACGCTAGTATCGACTCTTCTTGTGTTGCGCTTCTATGTAAGTGCCTAAAAATCAACCAAGCCTAAGCTGATTGCGACGGCACTATTTACTTTCATCATCGTGTCTGGATCTAGATGTGTGACTTTATCCGTTAGACGGCGTTTATCAATTGTACGGATTTGCTCAAGTAAGATGACCGAATCACGTTCTAATCCGTGTCGCTCTCGATATACTTCCACATGGGTCGGTAGTTTGGCTTTGTCGATCTGTGCCGTGATCGCAGCCACGATGACTGTCGGGCTGAATCGGTTACCAATATCATTTTGTAGAACAAGCACGGGACGAACTCCCCCTTGTTCCGATCCGACCACAGGTGACAAATTTGCATAAAACACGTCGCCACGTTTGACTATCAAAGCTTACACCCCGCTTACTTGACGTAGGAGTGAGAACTCCGCCTCCGTTTCAATCTGGAACATTTCGCCAACGATCGATAAATTGATTGCTGCCATTTCTTCGTAACCACGTTTCAATTCCTCACGTAGCTGACGCTTGCGTTCTTCGGTCGTATGGTTCGACTTCATCCCAATCGTCTCCTTCGCTACATTTCGCTCAACAAACTGCATTTCCCGTTGTTGGACCAAGATAATGGCACCTCCAGATTCACTGAAACCTTAACGAACGACTCACTTTCTACTTCAATATATCAGTCGAATTCAGAAAATACAATCAAAATTCAAACAAATAACATATTTTTGCCATCTTATTGATGTCTTGTACGAATCATTGACGCGGCACGCGCTTCGAGAATTGACAGAGAACTTCATAGTTGATTGTCCCGAGCCAATGGGCTGCTTCCTCGATCGGTGCCCCTTTTCCAATCAGAATGACTTCCGTTCCGATTGGATATTCCCTTGGTAATCGAATCATGAGCCGGTCCATGCAGACTCGACCAACGATTTCACACGGTAGACCGTCCACAATCAATGAGTAGCCTTGGAACTTGCGTGACCAGCCATCCGCGTAACCGATCGGAACAGTACCGATCCATTCATCCGTCGGTGCCGTATAGGTCGCCCCGTAACTGATCGTTTGACCAGGCTCGACTTGTTTGACCTGCATCAGACGACTTTTCAGTGAAAACGCCGGTTTTAAGAACTCGTAATGTCCTGCCATCTCATCCGACGGCATCGCCCCATATAAAGCGATACCGACTCGAACGACGTTAAACGGCGCTTGACCTGCTAGACGAATCGCTGCCGCCGAATTGGCACAGTGGATGTAACGGATATCCGGTACTAGTGCGACATACGATAAAAACGTTTCAAGTTGGCGTTCGAACAATCGGCTGTTCAACTCGTCAGCAGTTGCGAAATGCGTATAGATGCCTTCGAGTTCAACGAGATCGTCATCACATTCAGCAAGAATTCGCTTCAACTCATCGACATGTTGCAGTCCGAGTCGTCCCATTCCGGTATCGACCTTGATATGCAGACGAAGATGATCGATTTCTGTCAAATGACGTTTCGCTTCCTGAAGCCAATCAGCTGAAAAGACAGGAACGGCGACATCATAATTCGAAGCGACTGGTGCATGTTCCGGTAGTAAGGCTTCAAGCATCAGAATCGGTGCTTGGATGCCCGCTTCGCGTAACTCAATCGCTTCTTCGAGGAGCGCGACAGCCAGTAAGTCTGCTCCGTTCTCAAGAGCGATCTCAGCGACCGTCACTGCCCCGTGACCATAGCCGTCCGCCTTGACGACCGCCATCACCTGTTGTTCGCCCATCCGTGTTTTGATTTCGCGTATATTATGTGCGATCGCTTCCCGATCGATTTCAATCCAAGTTGGTCGGTACATCCCATTCCCTCTTCTCTAATAAGACTTGCGCAGATGCATAATGCTCTGAATGTGTGATCGAGACGTGGATGACGCCATCGAATGGTCCACTCATGATCGGTCGCCCTGTCTCATCGTTTAAAATTTCAACGTCTTGCCAGGAAACTTCTTTTCCGACGCCGGTTCCGAATGCTTTGACGAACGCTTCCTTTGCAGCGAAACGTCCAGCGAGGTACTCGATGCGACGGTGTCCTGAGAGCGATTGATAGCGTTCCTGCTCTATCTGCGTTAAGATTCTTCCGGCAAAACGTGGCTGCCGCTCAAGCGTTTGCTCGATTCGATCCAGTTCCACCAAATCGATGCCAATTCCATAAATCATCCGAGACGCCTCCACAGTTCTATTCTTCGCCATCTTCATATAGAATGAAGATGAAGCGAGGTGTTGTCATGTTTAGTCGAACGGAAAACCTACAAACGTTCACACGTTCTTATCCGGTCGTTTCGTTGTTCATTTTAATCCAAGTCGCCCTGTTTGTCATCGAACAGTTAGGTGCACTCCTTAATCTGACGTTCTCTCCTTTAAGTGCAGGCGCAGCAATCAATCTCTTAATTGGACAAGGTGAATGGTGGCGTGTCGTCACGGCCACGTTCTTGCATTATGATTTTTGGCACATTGCGTTCAATACGTTTGCTCTCGTCATCTTCGCTCCACCGCTCGAGCGGATGATCGGACATGCTCGATTTGCCGCTTTTTACTTGCTCGTCGGTACGCTCGCGAACATCTTGACGTACTTCACGAAAATCAATGAACCGTTTTACGGTCAAGCTGGAGCATCGGGTGCCATTCTTGGTTTGCTTGGGTTTTATGTCTACTTGAGCCGATTCAAGCGGACAGTCATCCTAGCAGACGATACACGTCTTGTGTATATCTTTACTGCGGTCACGGCAGTCTTTACGTTACTTGGCTCAAATGTCGCTGTATTCGGTCACTTGTACGGTTTCGTCCTCGGATTCCTCTTCGGATTCGTCTTTGGTAATCGTGCCGTTCCATTCACACGTCCGTTCCAAACCGGTCGTCGATCGAGCGGTGGACCTGTCTTCGTAAGCGGTTCTGGTCAACTCGGTCGGATCTTCTTCTATATCATCATCGCGTTTGCCGTACTCGGATTATTCTTCCGCTACTTGTAAAATGGCATAAAAAAAGGACTCCGCTACACGCGCGAGTCCTTTTTTTGCTTATTTGCGAAGTACTTCTGCTAAGTCCTTCACGTCGTCAATCAGATTATGGATTGTCTCCTGATTATCCGTATAGAGTGCTTTTAGTTCTTCAAAGCGCCCTTTTGGATCTTGTTTGACAGCAGACAATTGTGTTCCTGCGCCGCTGAATGTCCGTTTCACTGCTGCAAACTGCGCTTGGCGCGTATCTTTATGCAGTAGTGATAAAGTAGCGCCGACAAGTGCGCCACCAAGTGTTGCTACGACAAAATAGTTCTTCTTCATCTGTTAGTCCCCCTGCATCTCACTCATTTGTTGGTGGTACGATTTGATACCGTTTCATGACGGGAGAAGGCGCGAACGACTTCCCTGCCTCTTCAGCATACTGGTCTACCGTAAGACGTTCAACTGATTTTGCATAACGAGCTCCGTCCCCTGTCTCTTGGAACTGAATCAATAAGGCAAGATCCGTTCCCTTCTCGACACGTCCAATCCGAAATGCCTGGAAGCCACCATATTCTGCTCCGATGACTTTCGGATTCGACATCACTTGATGTACGAATAGATCCCCGCTATTTTGATCTGCCGGAATCGACCAGTAGAAGAGACTGCCTTCGTCCGAAAAATTGCCACGTGATTCGAGCAACGTATAGGTATTGCCACTTTGAAAAGGTGATTTCGAGTCCGTCTCCATCCAGAGGATGGCATCGCCGCTTCCGCTAGCGACACGAATATGAGCATCACGGGAACGAATTTGTTCAACGAACGAACCGCTACCGAATGTAATCGAAAGTTTAGATGGCATCACAGGCCTCCGCAAGTTGAAAGTCTTTTTCCGTCAATCCGTTTTCATCATGAGTCGTCGCTGCAAGTGTGACGTTTTTATAGTCGATCACGATTCGTGGATGATGATTCAAGTTTTCAGCGATACTTCCGACTTCCTGTACGAAATCCAGTGCCGCAGGAAACGATGCAAGTGTATAAGTCCGGACGATTTCATCATCCACGACACTCCAATCCTGCAACCGCTCAAGACGCTCTTCCACTTCATACTCATTCAACCTAGCCATCCCTTTCTCCTCCTCTACTATCATTTTCGTCCTATACCTTATACCCCATTCTTTTACTTCTCTATACCTGTTTGTATCCGATTTCTTCCTTTTGCCTTCTGTGTGAGATAGAGTACAATGTGAAAGAGAACACTAATTCAAAATCGGAAAGGGGCTTACGCATATGCGCGCTCTGATTGTCATTGATTACACGATCGATTTCGTTGCTGACGAAGGAAAGCTGACTTGTGGAAAACCAGGACAAGCGATTGAAGATCGAATTGCTACGTTGATGGAGGAATTTTCAACGGAAGACTACGTCGTCATCGCCAACGATATTCACGAAGAAGGCGATACGTTCCACCCGGAAACCGTCCTCTTCCCGCCACATAATATCCGCGGAACACATGGACGTGATTTGTTCGGAAAAGTCGCAGCCATGGCACGGGTCGCCGATCACGTCATCGACAAGACGCGTTATAGTGCGTTCGCCGGGACGGACCTCGATTTACGCTTGCGTGAACGCGGTATCCGCGAAGTCCACCTCGTCGGTGTCTGTACGGACATTTGTGTCCTTCATACAGCTGTCGATGCCTACAATCTCGGGTATCGTATCGTCGTCCATGCCGATGCGGTCGCAAGCTTTAACGCGACTGGTCACGAGTGGGCGCTTACACACTTTAAACAATCGATCGGCGCTGAAGTCGTCGGCGAATAAGAAGGGATCTGTCCGTCATGTTACAACGTAATCTTGCACTCCATACCGATCTGTACTTACCACGGTGGATGTATATCTATTGGAAAGAAGGACGTCATAATGAACGCGCCGTCTTTGATGTTTACTACCGTTCGAATCCGTTCGCAGGAGGCTATGTCGTCTTTGCGGGTCTCGAAAATATCATCGAGTACATTCAAACACTCCGTTTCACGGAAGAAGATATCACGTACTTGCAAGAGATGATTGGCTTCCCGGATGAGTTCAAGGATGAACTGCGTCAGTTCAAGTTCAATGGCTCGATTTCAAGTGTCAAAGAAGGCGAAATCGTCTTCCCGAACGAACCATTGATTCGGATCGAGGCACGCATCTTTGAAGCGAAGCTCTTACAGACCGCGATTCTGAACATCGCGAACCACGAATCGCTCATCGCGACGAAGTACGCACGTATTCGTCAATCGGCTCCCCGTGCGAAGTTCCTCGAAGCTGGTGCCCGTCGCGCGCAAGGCATCGATGCCGCTTACTTCGGAACGCGTGCTTCGTACCTGGCTGGTTTTGACGTCACAAGCCTTGCTTCAGCAGGACGCGACTTCGGCATTCCGTGTGGTGGAACGATGGAACATGCTGACATTCAATTCCACGATGACGAATTGACGGCATTCCGGACATTCGCTTCTCATTATCCGGATCAGGCGACATTACTCGTCGATACGTACGATACGCTCAAGAGTGGTCTTCCGAATGCGATCACGGTTGCGAAGGAGCTCCAAGCCAAAGGGCATAAACTGCGTGGCATCCGGATCGATTCTGGCGACTTATCTTACTTGTCAAAACGTGCCCGTAACATGCTTGACGAAGCTGGCTTCCCGGAAGTCGACATCGTCTTGTCAGGGGACCTCGATGAGTACGTCATTCAGGACTTACGCATCCAAGGTGCCCAAGCCAATACATTCCTCGTCGGAACACGTGGTATTACAGCTTACGAACAACCGGCTCTTGGGATGGTCTATAAACTGGTCGCACGTGAAGTAGATGGCGAGCTCGCACCCGTCATCAAAGTATCCTCGTCAAAAGCCAAGACGACGACACCTCACATCAAAGAAGTCTATCGCATCATCGATCCGGTGACGGATAAGTTCAAAGGCGATTACGTGACGTTGATGGACGAAGATCCGTCGACACTTGAAGCTGTCGATCTCATCGACGTCCGAGACCCATCGTTCCGAAATCGCATCGAACAGTTCAAGGTCGAGCGGTTACTTGAACCAATCTTCAAAGATGGAGAACTGGTCTATACGGTCCCAACGATTGAAGAAAGTCGCCACTTCCACGAAACACAGATCGGTCGTCTGTGGGAAGAGTACAAACGGCTGCGGTTGCCAGAGATTTATGCTGTCACATTCAGCGATCGTCTCTGGAAGCTCAAACTCGACATGATTCGGGACACTCGACTGGCAAGTGGGTTAAAATAAGACACAAAAAGCGCAGTTCTTCCTCCATCGGGATGAACTGCGCTTTTTCTCATGTTAATCCTGCTTCGTTTCCGACAGGTGTCATTTCTGTTGGCGCTTGTTCCATCTTCTTACGAAAGTACCATGCGAAGCCAAGTGCACCTCCGATGAAGACGATATACGTGATGCGTTGACCGAATTCAGCTAAGGAATCCGCGTAGAAAATACTGATTAAATGATCACTTCCACTAATGAGTAGCAAACAGGCAATCAGGAGCGCAATGCGATATGCAAGCGTCGGGCGGTCTGTCGGTTCAGCATGCCAATACATGATGATATGGTGGGCAAGTAGAACGATACCCAGGATTCCTAATATTCCAATGAGTACTTGCGGCATAATGAACGATCCTCCTGTTTAGTAGTATCTAGTCTTATTTAAACATAGTTCATACGAATTTCGTCAGGAAAAGTTTCCCGTCTTACATTCCTCACGGTATACTGTAGGAAAATCGTAAGCGATCAAGGGAGGGCATTTTTTCATGAAAACCTTTAAGTTATGCACATTACGCATTTTAATGGATGAGTCAGGACGTGATACGACGATTCCCGTCGCCATTCAGGACGGATTGACGGTCAGTACCGAACAGACGGCACAGTGGGTTGCAGAAATCGTCGTTCCTCCGACGGATCAGCCGATCGTCGATGAATTGTTCACAAAACATTTACGTGCTTTGATTGAAATCACGATCTCACGACCTGATAATGACCCTGCCGCGATGATCGTCACGCCTCTTGAACGGACTGTCTTAAGCGAAAACGTCTCGTATGTCTTCACGGGTAAGATGGTCATGATGAAAAATGATTTATCTGAATCGATCTTACGCGAAGTCGTCGAAGATGGATTCGCTGGCGAAGAACTCGTTCAGGAGTATAAGGATCGTCGTTCAAAACGTGGTGCCCATATCACAAGTATCGCTAAAGAAACGTTCAAACAATATTTGACAGAGCATCCGAACACACCCGTCTCTTAAGGTTTTTCGACCTCGTCCGTGATGTGGTCCGCTACGTTGATGCGGTCAATCGTATAGCGATCCGTATGATAGATATAATTCGCACACGCGTTTTTCAAAGGTGTCCGGTAACTGAATGTCGCGTCAATCGATGATAATGCTGCCTTGATCGTATGCGAGTGACAGACGATTAGAATTCGTTTCCCTTCATACGTGCGTGTCACTTCCTGTAGCGCCTCGAACACGCGATCCTGGATGGCTTGTTCCGTTTCAAGACCCGGCACAAGCGTCGTATCGTTCGCTTGAACGGCTTCGTAAATCGCTGCGACCGGTTCACCGGAAGCGGCTCCGAATTCGCGTTCGACAAGTCGCTCATCTGTCCCCGTGATCGTTAAACCAACAGCACGACCGATGATTTCCGCTGTCTCAACGGCACGCGACAGGGGACTTGCTAACAAGACATCCCACTTTTCATTCGATAGATAAGCGGCGCTGAGTTCCGCTTGTCTTCTTCCTGTTGCATTCAACGGGATATCTTCTCTTCCTTGAATCCGTTCGTTTAAGTTCCAATCCGTCTGACCATGCCGCACTAAACAAATTTCAGTCATGTCTCTGTCTCCCTCATTTAAGAAATATGACTGATTGTATCATGTTTTCCATTCGGAAGTTGTCGCGGTGGCAACAGTAGTACCTGACAGGTGAAATGTTCAATTCGTTCAAGTAATCGCTCGATCTTTAACGGATTTTCCGTCTGAGCGAAACTAGCTAGTGAGTGCGTACCATTCGGAAAGGAAAATAACCGAACATCGGCTCCGACATCTGCTCCTTTCTCAACGAAATGCAAGGCTTGAGAAAACGGAACAATCGGATCTTTTTTACCGTGCAAAAGCATGATTGGTGGGGCATCTGACGATAAATGTGTGACGGGTGAGACGTGCGTCATCAGCTTGCGCCATTCTTCTCGCCCCCCCTTGTAGAACTTAATGTGGGCAATCCAAGTTTGAATGAAATTAAACAACAAAAAGTTCGTCGGTGGATATAAAGCGATCACACCACTGATCAATGGCATGTGCCGCTCATCACGCTCACCGACGAAAGCAGATGGGGCAAGTGCCGTCGTCAGCATGAGTGCAGCTCCGGCTGAGTCTCCCCATACCATCATCCGTCCTCTTAGAATGCGAAGGTCCTCTGCTTCCTTGTTCAAAAAACATAACGCATCCCGTACATCCTCGAGGTTATCCGGAAAATAACTGCCCTCTTCGAACAAACGATACTCAATACTACAGACGGCAACTCCGAGTTCAAGTAGGCGGTCAACGATTGGACTAAAGCAGAATATGTCATCACGCTCCCCACGAACGAATGCACCACCGTGTGCATAGATGGCAACTGGAAACGGTCCTTCCCCCGGCGGATAATAGAGATCGAGCTGTAAGGTGCGGTCCCCCACCTGTTTATAGATGAGTGTCCGCGGTGCAAGTTGTTTTTCTGTGAGTGGCAAGGCGGGTTCGGTCCATCGAAGTAGTGCACCATAATTGTTCCAAATACTCGCTCCCGCTGCTGCTGTCGTCAATAATGCAGCTCCCCCCATTAGCCATGCAGTTTCACGTTTCACTTGATCACCTCCAAAAAGACGTGCCAGTTTCTTCACTTTATTATCCTTCTACCCCGTTTTAAAAGATGTCGAACGTCTTGGTATCCCTACTTGACGCTTCATCAACGTTCCGCTATAGTGAGAAAGTCCAAATCGGAATAGTTACGTTTTAATAATGGGGGTATCATATAATGAAAAAAATCATTCCTGCTTTAACAGTCGCATTTGCGAGTGCGAGTGTCCTCGCGGCTTGCGGATCAAATACCGATTCATCAACTTCAGAGAACAAACAGACAGAAGTCTACGCGTCAACGTTCGCGACGGCTGCTATTGCCCGCGAAATCGGAGGGGATCAAGTCAACGTCAAGATGATCGTTCCACCTGGAGCAGATCCCCACTCTTACGAACCGACATCGAAGCAACTCACAGAGATCGCTAAAGGAGACTTGTTCCTTTTGACAGGTACGACACTCGAGCCGTATTCGAAAAAAATCCAAGAGAGCTTAAAAGGCACGGACGTCCGCTTCATTGAGACGAGTAAAGACGTCAACTTGCTAGAATCGGATGCTACGCTTCATGCACATGAAGAAGAGGGGCATACAGAAGACGAACATGCTCACGAAGAAGAAGGGCACGATGATCACGCAACGGACGAACATGCGCATGAAGAAGAGGGTCATGACCACGGAAAATACGATCCACACGTCTGGCTCGACCCTGTCAACGCAAAAGCAATGGCACGTTCGATCACAACTGCTTTATCAAAAGAAGCTCCAAAAGACAAAGCAACGTTCGAAAAAAACTTGAAAACGTTCGATCAGCAAGCTGATGAATTGGACGAACAATTTAAACAAGCCGTCGCTGATGGATCGAAAAAAGAACTTCTCGTTACGCATGCCGCTTATGGTTACCTCGCAGAACGATATGGTTTCACACAACTGCCGATTGCGGGAATTTCTCCTTCCGATGAACCGTCACAAAAGCAACTGGCCGCTTTAGTGAAAGAAGCACGGATGCATGATTTGAAATACGTCGCGTTCGAAGAGACGGTCTCACCGAAGGTCGCACGTGTCATCCAAAAAGAAATCGGAGCTGAATCCGTGACGATTCATAATCTAGAGTCGGTCACGAAAGCGCAACAAAACAGCTCTTATTTCAAGTTGATGGAAGAAAACGTCCAAACATTGAAAAAGGCACTTCAGTAAAGTACAGTTGACACGCGTTACTCAATGCGGTACGGTAAGAAACGTGTTTTACAACAATTGAATGACTTCTTTTTATCGCGAGAAACGGAGGGACTGGCCCAATGATGTTTCGGCAGCGGACGATTTGATTCGTACTGTGCCAAATCCAGCAAGCGAAAGCTTGAGAGATAAGAAGAGCGTCTTTATTTCATAAAGACCTCCTTCTTTCTTGCGAAGGGGTCTTTTTTTGTATCTTTGAGAAACGAGGTGTCAACAATGAATGAAACGATCACGCCTAACAAATGGGCACTGCTTCCCCTCGTCGTATTCCTAGTTCTCTTCATCGGAGCCGGGATCTTCTATGACGACTTTTACAAATTTCCGATCCTTATCGCCGCACTGATCGCTTTGATCTTTGCTGCAATCACGACGAAAGGATCCATCAATCAAACGGTCGAACGAATCGCAACGGGTGCCGGAAATCCTGATATCATGATCATGGTCTTCATCTTCTTACTAGCCGGTACGTTTTCTGGAACGGCAGAAGCAATCGGCGCCATCGATGCGACCGTTAATGCTGCTTTGACGTTCCTACCTCCGTCGCTCCTCATGAGTGGTCTGTTCATCATCGCTGCCTTCATCTCGATGGCAATGGGGACATCGACTGGAACGATTGCTGCACTCGCGCCGATCGCCTTTGGAATTCATGAAGCGACAGGCATCAACGTTGCGATCGCAGCGGCTGCTGTCGTTGGTGGATCGATGTTCGGCGATAACTTGTCGTTCATCTCGGATACGACGATTGCCGCCGTCCGGACCCAAAAAACGAACATGCGCGATAAATTCCGGACGAACTTCATGATCGTCCTACCGGCTGCTATTTTGACGGTCATCCTACTCGCATTCGTTTCTGGTTCTGGTGACGTCGTCGAAGCAAAAGCATTTGAATTCTACAAGTTGATTCCATATCTCGCTGTCATCGTCCTTGCACTATTTGGCGTCAATGTCATTCTTGTCTTAATTGGTGGTACGTTACTCACCGGCATCATCGGTATGATTGATGGTAGTTTCGGCTTGAGTGGCTTCGTCCTCTCGATGTCTGAAGGAATGATGGGCATGGCGGAGATCTCCATTTTGACGCTCCTCATGGGTGGTCTCGTCAGCTTGATTACGTTCAACGGTGGAATCGCCTTCTTAAAAGAGACGCTGACACGCAAGATTTCACAGCGTCGTGGTGCCGAATTCAGTATGGCGGCACTCGTCAGCGCAACGAATCTCGCGACTGCAAACAATACGATCTCGATTCTCGTCGCTGGACCACTGGCAGCTGAAATCGCCGATACGTATGAAGTCGATCGCAAAAAATCGGCGAGTATCCTTGATATCTTCTCTTGTGGTATTCAAGGCATCATTCCGTACGGGGCACAACTTTTGATCGCAGCAGAATTGACGAAAACGGCTTCACCAGAACTGATTCCGTATCTGTTCTATCCGTTCCTCCTCTTCGTCTGTGGATCAATTGCCATCTTCTTCGGCTTACCACGCATGAAGAAGACAGCGACGAAGCAAGAAAAAATTTCTTCCTAATCATAAAAACAGGTCCGATCGCTATGATCAGACCTGTTTTGTTATTTTTTATGCTTTGCTTGTCTTTCTAAGATCAAATAGGCGATTGCCGGAAGTGGAAACTGAAGGAGTCCAGCACCTCCCCACACCCATGGATTACGTCCTGACTTTCGCGCACTAAGAAACAGACCCACTGCCTGCGTTACTAACAAGGCGCCAATGCTAAGCCACGTACATTTGGATAGCTGTTTATTCTTTTGAACCATCTTTTCTCCCCCTCTTTTAACACACGATTAAATCTCACGATTCTTTTCTATTTTACCTTATTTCATTCCTCCATGAGCATGGAAACGGACGTCTTCGTTCGTTCATGCTAAACTAAACGAGCAAATCTAAACTACGTTTTATGAGGAGGAGTAACACATGCAATACGCAAAACTTTCAAACGGTATTACGATTCCCCAAATCGGATTCGGTGTCTGGCAAGTAGATGAAGAGACAGAAGCACCTGCTGCTGTCGCTGAAGCATTACGTGTCGGCTATCGTCATATCGATACGGCTGCTGTCTACAAAAACGAGCGCGGTGTCGCAAAAGGAATCAAGGAAAGCGGCGTGAAACGTGAGGATCTCTTCTTAACGTCAAAAGTCTGGAACGATGATATTCGTGCCGGTCGGACGAAGGAAGCATTCGCAGAATCGCTCGAACGTCTCGAAACAGATTATCTTGACCTTTATCTTATCCACTGGCCGGTCGAAGGCTATATCGAAGCGTGGAAAGCAATGGTTGAACTGTATGAAGCAGGCAAGATCAAAGCGATCGGTGTCTCGAACTTCAAAGAACATCACCTCGATACATTGGCAGAAGAGGGCTTGATGGCACCAATGATCAACCAAGTCGAGTTGCATCCACAATTACCGCAACACGAACTGCACGAATACTTGCAAGATCACAACATTCAAGTCGAAGCATGGAGCCCACTCATGCAAGGGAAATTCCTCGAAATCAACGATTTCAAGGAAATCGCAGAGAAACATGGCAAGACACCTTCACAAGTTGTCTTACGTTGGCATCTCGACAACGGCATCGTCGCTCTTCCAAAATCCGTTACACCAGCACGCATTGCGGAAAACTTCGACGTCTTTGATTTCCAACTCGATGCTGATGATCTTGAGAAAATTGATCGTATTGCAACGGATGTCCGCCTCGGACCGGATCCGGACGAAATCGATTTTTAATCTGGCGATTCACGTAAAAGAGAACATCTTCCATATGAAGACGTCTTGCTTCATCTGAACGATGAGAGACCCGTTTCCAATCTATGACTTGGAAGCGGGTCTCTTTTTTTATGATTGAAGCTGATCAGACATAATAAATTAAAATCGTATCTTCCGCTTCTTCTGCCTTTTGAAAATAGGCGCGTAAATCGGCGAACTGTTCCCAGACATCCTCGAATTCGCCTGGTGTTCCGGCTTCATCATGAATCGAAGCGAGTGCCCGTTGATCAAAATTCCGCATCACCTCAGCTGAGATGATGAGGAGTGGCAAGGGAAGAATACCGACAATCGCCGCTTTTTCTTCATTGACGATCAACTCTTCGCCAACGATTGCTCGTCCCAGGTTGTAATGTGTGTCTTGATCAATATAGATATCGATTTGATTCATCAAATGATAGATGGCGTTCGTCTGTTCGAGAGCGAATAATTGTTCGTGATCGGGTTGTGTCTCATGAATGAATAAAATCCAGTCCATGATGATGTGGGGATCGTTTCCGAACGACTCCCAGACCGCATCCGTGACGCGGACGAAATGTACGTTTTCCATTCTTCCCCTCCCTTCTGTACTCTGTATTCCCTTTTTAAATTCGTTCTATACAAAAAAAGAGCCAGATTTCTCTGACTCCCTTTCCTTAGATCGCTTTTTCATCTTCTTTTGATTCCTGCCATGCTTCAAGCGTATCTTTCCCCGGCAAGTTCGGAATCGAGTCCGCATAGAATCGCGGCTCTTTCCCTGCTTTTCGTTGTGTCATGTAATCATCGAGAGCCAGCTTCGCTATCTTTGCAAGACGGAAAATCGCATACAGATTGACAATCGCCATTAATCCCATGAAGATGTCCGCTAACGCCCACACGAGACTAGCCGACTCGACAAGTGAACCGAAGACGATCATGACGAGGACGAGTACGCGGTATGCCATCATGACTTGTTTATTTTCACGGATGAAGTTGATGTTCGATTCACCGTAGTAGTAGTTTCCGACGACGGAACTAAACGCAAATAGGAAGATGGCGAGTGCCATGAATCCTGTTGCAAATGATCCAACTTGTGATGCAAGTGCGCCCTGTGCTAAATCAATACCAGCTAAGGCATCTCCATTCGCATCTTTTGTCGGAACTCCACTGACGAGAACGATCATCGCTGTCGCCGAGCAGACCATCAATGTATCGACGAAGACCGCGAATGATTGAATCAAGCCTTGTTTGACCGGGTGAGAGACTTCCGCTGTTGCTGCTGCGTTCGGTGCCGAACCCATACCGGCTTCGTTCGAGAACAAACCGCGACGAATACCATTCAGAACGGCCGCCCCGATTGCTCCCCCTGCTAATGTCTTAAACTCGAATAATCCTTCTTGGAAAATCAATTTAAAGACACTTGGTAATACTTCAAGATTCGTCACCATGATATAGAGGGCGATTAAGATATAACCACCTGCCATGATCGGAACCATGAATGAAGCGACTGTCGCAATACTGCGGACACCACCAAAAATGATCAGTGCCGTCAAGACGACTAATCCGACCGTAATCCATATCTTATCCACGCCATATTGACTTTGTAGAGAAAGCGAGATCGTATTCGATTGGACAGAGTTAAAGACAAAACCAAATGAGATTGTGATCAGAACACTAAAGACAATTCCTAACCACCGTTGTCCAAGCGCTTTTTCCATGTAATAGGCTGGACCACCACGCCATTCTTTTCCGTCACGTACCTTGTAAATCTGAGCAAGCGTACTTTCGACGAATGCTGACGCCGATCCAATCAAGGCAATTAACCACATCCAGAAGACTGCACCCGGACCGCCGAGTGCGATTGCAGCCGCCACACCCGCGATGTTTCCGGTACCGACACGTGCTGCCGTACTGATCGCAAATGCTTGGAATGGCGATACGCCATCTTTCCCTTTATCCGTTCCTTGGAACAATAAGCGAATCATCTCCGGGATCATCCGGAATTGAACGAACCGCATCCGGAATGTAAAATAAATGCCTAATCCAACGAGTAAAATAATCAATACATTTGTCCATAAGTAATCATTTGCTCGATTTACTAGTTTCATCACTTCTTTTTCCATCAAATCTCCTCACTTCCATCCATCTTTTCTCTCTATTTGTATGTAAGTTTTTTTCACATGTGATTTATCATACGCAATTTTTTTTGAAAAATCAAACTCATCTATACCTTAGGACGTAAAAAAAGTGTCAAACCTCACATCAGATGTCAGGTTTGACACGTTCACATAAACAGTTTTTAGATTAGATGAACAGATTCAGATTGGCACCGTCCGTTGCACCAAGGTAACTCGCGACACCACCGTAATCAATGCCATCGAGGAGTTCTTCCTTCTTAATGCCCATGATATCCATCGACATCGTGCAGGCGATCATACGGACACCCGCTGCTTGCGCTTTTGCCATCATCGTCTCGAGTGCATCGACTTGTTTATCCTTCATGACTTTTTTCATCATTTTTTGACCGGCGCCTGCCATGTTCATGTTCGAGAGCGGCAACTCCCCGGCATGTTTCGGCATCATCATGCCCATCATCCGTTCAATACCGGCTTTCTCAACTGCCGGTGCGTCTGATTTTCGAATGATGTTCAAGCCCCAGAACGTAAAGAACATCGTCACTTGTTTCCCCATCGCTTGTGCACCTTGCGCAATGACGAAAGAGGCAAGTGCTTTATCAAGATCACCACTGAAGACGACCATCGTCGCATCATCTGCCGGATTGACTTGAACCGATGCTGCAGCAGGTGTCTCCCCTTGCCCTTTTTCAAGCAAGACCTCGACGACTCCCTGATTCATCTCCGCTGAATGGACCGTGTGACCTAGTTTTTTCGCCCATGCTTGAACGTCTGGCAAGAATCCTGGGTCTGACGCCTTGACGAAAATTTGCTCGCCGTCCGTCATCTGATCGATTTTTGTTTTCAGCTCTAAGATTGGACCTGGGCACTGTAAACCGCACGTATCGAGCAGCGCCACTTGTTCTGGTGCAGTCTTCGTTGTTGGCTCACGTTTCGTTACCGTCACAGCAGTCTCCTCCTTCGCTTGGCTTCGTGCTTCTTGATCACGATGCACGACCGACCATGTTTTGTATCCGCCGCTTAAGTTTTTCACATCATAACCGTATTGTTGCAACAGTTGACTCGCAATATATCCACGTAATCCGACTTGGCATGTCACATAGATCGTTTGATCCTTCGGCAGATCAGTCAACTTCTCACGTAACGTCGGTAACGAGATATTGACCGACCCTGGAATCGCGCCTAACTCGTTTTCCGATGGTTCACGGACATCGAGTAATAAGCCACCGTTGGCGACGATCGCGTCAATTTCGTGCCAATGAACGTTCGCACTGTCACCAAGCACGATGTTCGACGCGATATACCCTGCCATGTTGACCGGATCTTTCGCTGAACTATACGGCGGTGCATATGATAGTTCAAGATCTGGTAGATCAAGCACTGTCAATCCACCTTTGATCGCTGTCGCGAGAACATCAATCCGTTTCTCGACACCTGTCATGCCGATTGCCTGCGCTCCGTAGATCGTTCCTTCGATTGGATCAAATAGTAACTTCATCGAAATCGGACTCGCCCCTGGGTAGTATCCCGCATGCGATCCCGGGTGGAGATGCACGGCTTCATAACGAAGACCAAGTTGACGCAACCGTTTTTCATTGTTACCGGTCGAAGCGACCGTCAAATCAAAGACTTTTGCTACCGCTGTTCCGAGTGTGCCGCTATACCGGACGTCGCGTCCGGCGATGATGTCAGCAACGAGGCGTCCTTGACGGTTTGCCGGCCACGCGAGTGGAACATGTGTCGCTTCCTTCGTGATATAGTCTTTGACTTCAATCGCGTCACCAATCGCAAAGATCGATGGATCAGATGTCCGCAGTTGATCGTCGACTTGAATCGTCTGTTTGATGCCAAGTGTTAAACCAGCATCTGCTGCGAGCGTGCTCTCCGGTGCAACACCAATCGATAGGATGTTCATCTCGGTTTCGATTACGCGTCCACTTGTCAGGACGACGCGGCGACCTGCCTCTTCAAAACGAGCGACGCCATCTTCTAGAATCAACTCGACGCCTTTCGCACGCAGATGTTCATGAACGATTGCTGCCATTTCCGGGTCGACCGGAGCCATGACTTGATCCGCCATCTCGACGAGGGTGACGTGCGCCCCACGTTCGACGAGGTTTTCTGCCATTTCGAGACCGATGAATCCTCCACCGATGACGACTGCCCGCTCTGGACGCGTCGTATCGACGTATTCCCGCATCCGGTCCGTATCCGGAATGTTCCGTAATGTAAAGACGTTTGTTGCATCTTCAAGTCCTGGAATGTTTGGACGAATTGGTTTTGCACCTGGAGAAAGAATCAGATGGTCGTACGATTCATCGTATTCTTCACCCGTTTCGACATTGCGGATCGTGACCGTCTTCGCTTCACGGTTGATCCGAATCGCTTCCGACAAGTTACGGACATCTAAATTAAACCGCGCGTGCATGCCTTCTGGCGTTTGGACGAGTAATTTATTGCGATCTTTGATGACATCTCCGATATAGTAAGGCAGTCCACAGTTCGCGAACGAAATCTCTTTTCCTCGTTCAAGCAAAATGATTTCTGCCGTTTCGTCAATCCGACGCAGTCGTGCTGCAGCCGTAGCGCCACCAGCGACGCCGCCTACGATGATCGTTTTCATCTGATGATTCCTCCTTGAATTTCTATCTGTCACCTAATATACCCTGTTAGGTATGTCATTTCAAGTCAATTGCTCGTAGATTCACAAACAAGACATATCTCTGCTCTTTTGTATTTTCTTCCTATCTTAACGGACATTAGTTGCAATTCCTTCTGAAATGCTTGAAACTGAATTTATAGTATATAAAGGGGGATTTTGCAATGGACCAGGAACGTAACTCGAACGAATCAAACGAGAACAATAAAGTGACACCGATTCACCAAGATCGTCAACCCGAAACAAACGAACAAGGAATCGCGCCACAACAGCAACAACACTTGGAAGCATTCCAAGCTTTCCTCGTTGAAAAAGGCATTCCAATGGAAGCACGTGAGAATGAGACACACGTCTTCTTTATGACACAAGAAAAAACACCTGCAGGAGCAGAACCGATGATGATGATCGTCTTCAGTAAGACGACGACAGATGTCGAATTATTCGCTCGTACGGTGACACACGTACCAGACGGTGTCGAGGATCTCCCGATTCTGAACGCCATCAATGACTTCAACCAAGAGTTCAAATACTTCCGCGTCGTTCTCGACAGCGACCGTGATGTCACGATCGCATCAACGATCGATCTTGATCATGGCTTCAACCCAGCTGCGATCTTCGGACATTCTGTCATGATGTTCCAAGCATCAGACGAAGTCTACACGTATTTGACAAAACTGTACGAACAGTTCTAATTTCTCATTTTAAAACGGCTTTGGAGCCCTGCTCCGAAGCCGTTTTTTTCTTTAAAGTTCAATTGACAATGAGAATTATTCTCGCTATAGTTAGATTTGTGAAAACGACTACATGACGGAAAACGTCTTATTAATTCTTCTGGGGGAATCACGATTATGAAAAAACGTTTAAAAGTAGCTTCTATCTTCATGGTAGCCGGTATCTTAGCTGCCTGCGGTTCGAATGAAACGGATACGACTGCACCGAAAAAAGAGAAAACGGAACAGTCGACCGAAACTAAATCAGCAGATGCGGGGATCGCTGCAACGACACTGACAGATGAATTGACGATCTTCAGCTCAATCAAAACAGAACTCGACAAAGCAAAAGAAGGACAAGCGATTGATTGGAAGATGGTCACGACAAGTTATGAATCGAAACTAAAAGGTGGTGTCGAGACGACAGCACCAGAAATCGAACAAGTCATCCAGTCTGCTTTAGCAGGTGTGGAAGCGAAGGATCTCGATGAGAACATCGCGCGTCAACTCGTGGATAAAGGTCTACAATCGTATTTCTATAAATTACAAAAAGCAACACAAGCAAAAGCTGAAGAAGCACTCGTAGCTGGTAAACCGGAAGCTGCAACGGAAGCACTCAAGGACGTGGAAGCGATGGCGAAGACCGTCTTCATTCCGACAGCTGAAAAACGGGACGCGAGCTACGGCTTCAAAAACGAAGACGCCATCGCTCAAGCGATCACATCAGGTCTTGCAGCTCAGCAAGAAGCCATCGACGCGAAAGAAATCGGTGACTTCAATGTTGCGAAACAAGTGACGGATAAATCGATTTATCGTTCCTTCTATTTAGCTGCACTCGGTTATGCACAAAAAATCGAGGATGGCGTCAAAGCCGGTACGGACGAAAAAGAATTACAAATGGAACAAGCAGAAGGATATGGCTTCCTCCTCGCGATCGAAGAATCATTAGCGGGCGGAGACGAAGAGGCTGTCAAAACACTGAAAGAGCGCTATGATTTCTCAAAAACAAAGCCAGCTGACGTTTCTTACAAAGAAATCGAAGGATTGTTCGCAAAAGCGTTGACTGAAAAAGTCGACGGGTATCATGAAGAGGCACAAGAAGCGATCGAGAAGAAAGACGTCGATACAGCACGTGCAGAAGCAATGGAAGCGAACATGTTCGTCGTTGCGATGAAACCGACGCTTGAGAATCGTCTCGGCAAGGACAAAGCAGCGCAAGTCGCAAAAGATGCAAACGAATGGTTCGCACTCGTCGAAAAAGGCGACGTCAAGGCTGAAACGACAGGTGAACGGATCACAGACGCACTCGAACCACTTAACTAAGAAGGAAATGGAAACGGAGGGATAAGATGAATATCGGAATCACAGGAGGTGCCGGCTTCATTGGCGCCGCCCTCGCCCTCCGGCTCCAGCAGCACCATACCGTCCATGTACTTGATGCTTTCACGGACTACTATGATGTTCAGTTAAAAGAAGAACGAGCAGCTGCATTAAGACGTGCCGGTGTTACCGTTACGACGGGTGACGTTCATCACGATCTCGACGCCTGGATGGAGACATCGTTCGACGCCGTCTTTCATCTCGCAGCTCTTCCAGGTGTTCCGCGTTCGCTCGAGGAACCGCATCACTATATTCGTGAGGACATCGATATGACGGTGACCTTGTTAGAAGCCGCAAAAAGACATGGCATGCCGCATGTCTTTTTCGCGTCTTCTTCTTCCGTTTACGGGGAACAGACGGGTCTGCTGAAAGAAGATCAGGCAACGGGACACGTCGCCAGTCCTTATGCGGCAGCCAAGTATAGTGCCGAAAGCTTTTGTCATGCTTATGCTCATTTATATGATGTAAACGTGACGCTGTTTCGCTTCTTTACGGTCTATGGTCCTTCGGGTCGTCCTGATATGGCGCTGTTTCGATTCATCGAACAGGCATTACGCGGAGAGGCACTCACCGTCTTCGGTGATCCGATCCGTGACTTCACGTATATCGATGACATCACCCGTGGAATGGAACAGGCGTTGCTGGCTCGTGCAGTAGGTACGTATAACCTCGGCGCGAATCAGCCGGTCTCCGTCCGCACGCTAGCTGAACGGATCGGTCAACGGTTTGATGTGCCCGTGCAAACTCAAACTGCACGACGTGGGGACGTGACGATGACATGGAGTGATACGACGGCTGCAAAAGAAGCATTCGGTTACCAACCGTCAATCGAGATCGATGTTGGACTGGAGCAGGTGATCGCGTGGCATCAAAACCGCTGATTCGAACGTTTCTGTATCTGACGCTTACCGGGCTTGTCATCTTTTTACTGCTCCGTTTTTTCCTGGAGTTACCGGTCTCGTATCGGTACATTGAAGCTTTATTCAAGAGTCCCTGGACGATCCTTGCGACCTTGACGTATGCGATCGCCTTTTATTTACGCGCGGTCGCCTGGCGCCGCGCCGATGCCAAACGTGCACCGACTGCTGTATACCTGTCGAGCCTGTATCTCGGACTGACGATCAATCATCTCTCACCGGTCAAACTGGGAGAGATGATCCGACTCGTGACGGCGAGAGCCGTCGGAAGTCCATGGAAACAGACGAGCGCGATCTTCGTCTTACAACGAAGTATTGACTTGATCGTTCTGTGTACCTTCATTCTGATCGGTTGGTTGTTTCACCCAATCGTCTTGCTCGTCGCGCTCCTTGCGACCGCGTTATTGCTCGTGTTACGCCGACATGTCCCGCATCTCCCATCGCTCGTTCTGTTCGGAACGCTCGCTTGGGCAGTCGAGGCACTCGCCGTCTTCCTCCTCTTACATGGAGCTGGTGTCGATGTGTCCTTTCCGACGACATTGATTGCGATGAGTGCCGGTGTCCTGTCCGGTGTGATTCAATTCACGCCGGGTGGACTCGGTACGTACGAACTCGCGATGGGTACGGTGTTACGGCAAGCCGGTGTTGCTCATGCATACGACGTTGCCTTGATGACGCACTTCTTTAAATATGCCTTTGCTTTTCTTATCCCGCTGTACGTTCTCATTCGGCATCCGGCTACACTTCGGTTGTTGGTTCGTCAGCTCAAATACACTGATTGGAAAGGAGGAAGACGATGAAAAGCGCTTCTCGCTTTGAAAAAGTCGCAGCACGCGCCTGGAACTTACTCAATGAAGGAAAACCCTTCACACCCATTTTTACGATCGGCGTCTTCTTGACGTACGCCTTATGGACGCAGATGCCTCTCGCAGAAGCTGGTCTTGGTTTCATCGTGACGCTTCCTTTGTTCATCTTGCTTTGGCGTTATGATTTTCCGTTATTTTTACGAAATTACCTTTGGATTCCGGTCATCGTTTGGCTGTTCCTTCGGGGTACGAATGCAGATTATTTACCTTTGTTCGCCTATGGCGCAGGTCTCTATTTCTTCTTCACGATTTTTTTCTGGGGGACGATCTATTATCATCTCCGGATTGGAACGCGCTGGACGAACTTCACGCGCTTTTGGAAACTCGTTCTGAAGAATAGTGATTCGACAAGTGGTAACGCGCAGGAGCAACTGCCTAAGGTTGCCTTGTTACTCATGTACTGGTGGACGGCAAGCGACGCGCCGACACTCGACATGACGTTCGTCTGGTTCCCAATTGGTCTATTCGTCTTTGCATGGATCCTGCATCACTACCTGTTCGACTGGAAACCGAAGTTGCCCGAGGCAATGACGGTAGATGCCGATCTTCCGACTTCAGAAAAAGTCTATGTCCTGATTGTCGACGGAATGCGTAAAGATCGCTACATGGCAGCAAACACACCGTTCCTCGAACGATTGCGTCAGGAAGGAACGGAATATACGAATATGGAGACGGTTTACCCTGCCCGGACCGTCGTCTGCTTCAGTTCGATGTTCACCGGTGCTCGCCCAGAAGATCATGGCATTCATTCGAACATGGTCTGGAATACGACCGGCGTTAAAACGGATACCGTCTTCGATCGTCTCCGTGCCGTCGATAAATCAGGAAAAATTCTTGGTATCGCGCACCTTGTCGATGCGTTCGGTTCAACCGATGTACGGACCGTCACGGCAGTCATGCATAACGATGTTGCAGATCGAAATATCGTTGAACGTGCCAAACAAATCGTCCATGAAGAGGATCCGGATCTGCTCGCGATTCAGTTGATCGGAACGGATCAAACGGGACACAGTCGGGGCACCCTCTATTCCGAGTATGTTCAAAAAATCGAAGAAGCGGATGCATTACTCGCTGAATTTTGTGAGGAGCTCGATCGTCTCGGTAAACTCGAGGATGCGACACTCATCGTCATGGCAGATCACGGTCAAGCGGATGGAATTGGCGGACACGGTCACTTGGATGAAGGCGAACGGTTCGTTCCGTTCTGGATGTACGGTAAGAACATTCATGCCGGTCTAAAAGTCGATACGCACCATCATATCTTGTCACTCGGACCGACGATCACAAAAGTACTAGGGGCAGACATCCCGCACGATAGCCGCGGGGTGCTGTTGACAGAAGCGTTCAAGGAGGCGAGGTACACATGAAGATTATCGTCTTTTTACCGGCACACAACGAGGAAGTGTCGCTCCCGCTCGTCTTAAAACGGATCCCGGACATGATCGACGGTATTCCGGTCGAGACCCTCGTCATCGATGATGGTTCGACTGATGAGACGAGTACGATCGCGCGTCAACACGGCGCACATGTCTATCGGTTCGAACAAAATCAAGGACTCGGCGCTGCAGTCCGGGAAGGACTCCGCCAATCCTACGAACTTGACGCGGATGTTGCTGTCATGATCGATGCGGATAACGAATATCCGGCCGATCAAATCCCGGATATCGTGCGACCGATCTTACACGATCAGGCCGACTACGTATTCGGTTCCCGCTTTCTCGGTACCGTCGACGGGATGCGACTCTATCGCTATATCGGGAATCATGTCTTCACGTGGTTGCAATGCCTTTTATTGAAACGTAAAATCCATGATGGTCAAAGTGGAATGCGTGCTTTTTCACGCGCAGCGTGTCACCATGCTGAGATCATTCACGATTATAACTATGCCCAAGTCTTAACTCTCAATCTCGTCCGAAAAGGCTTCCGCCTGCACGAAGTCCCGATTCGTTATCGGGTCCGGGAAGCAGGAAAGTCTTTTATCCGTCTGAATTATGTCCAACGTGTCCTCCCAGCGATTTACCGGGAATGGCGACGACCGATCACACAGCTTAGCGTTGAAGAACGCATGGAACGAAAGGAGCACCTCGGATGAAACGCCTTCTTTTGCTACCGCTCCTCCTGCTCTCACTGTTCGTGAGCACTTCCACGGTTTCCGCTTATAGTTATGGAGACCCAGGAAAGGAAGCTTTTGCGGAAGCGTATAAACAATTTGAAGAACAGCTTGATGCCAAGGATTACGCGCTTGCGAAAGAAACCCTTGCCGCCTATGATAAAGAATTCAAACTGTATTTCCCTGAAGCGAAAGCGAAGATCGACACGGCGCTTGAACAAGAAGATGCAGAGGCTGCTAAACAAGCATACCGCGTCGCTCTCCGTCAAAATATTGAACGTCGTCTGCACTTTGCTGAAGAGCAGTTCGAGGACTTCGGTCAAGCGAAGCTCTTACTTGCGAAAGCCCGCGGAACATACGATGTGCTCGCGCCTTACGTCAAGGAAAGCAAGGATGCACAAACATCCGATGACGTGTATACTGCATTTGATGAATCCTTAAAAGCACTCGGAAATCCTGGTCTGTTTGGGGTCGGGAAAAAAGCGAGTGATGAGGAATCCTTCAAGAAAAACATTACGATGATCGAAGATACGTTAACACCTCTCTTCGTTTTGCCGGGTGAAGAAAAAACAGGCGTCTTCACGGAAGAAGACTCCTTCCTCGGTCAAACGTTCGGAACGGACGCGATTTGGAAATTGATTGCGCTCGGACTCGTCATCGTCCTCATCGTCATCGTCGTCATTGGTCAATGGAAGAAGAAACGCCGCTCATAAGGAGGAAGACAGATGGATTTTCAAGCGTTTTTGATTACGCTTCGGGAGTGTCTCGAGGCTGTTCTCATCGTTGGGTTGATCTTAGGTTATCTCGATCGATTGAACGCTCCACAATATAAAAAGTGGGTCTACGCAGGTGTCGGGTTGGCACTTCTCGCTAGCCTTGGTGTCGCGTTCCTGTTCCAAGTCGTCTTTACGAGTTTTGCGAGCTTCGGAAGCGATACGTATCTCCGTCTCGGCATCATGATGGTCTCCGTCCTGCTCTTGACACACATGGTCCTCTGGATGGGAAAGGAAGCGAAAGAGAATCAACAAGCCTCCCAAGCGAAGGTCGCCGCTGCCGTCTCGACGGGTAGTGCCATCACGATGATCATCCACTCCTTCCTCGTCATCGTTCGAGAAGGAATTGAGACCGTCTTCTTCTTCGCTGCCATCTCAGGTGGGGAAATCGAAAAAGTACTAACGAGTTATGGCGCGGTTTCCGGTCTGTTACTCGCCTTGATTTTCGGATACTTATTCGTTTCCGGCTCTATGAAGATTCCCGTCAAACGCTTCTTCCAAGTGACGGGCGTACTCATTCTATTCATCGCAGCCGGCATGCTCGTCCAAACGATTGGACGCTTCCAAGATCTTGGTTTGCTCGGTAGTCTTTTGATGAATGCTGACGGCACACCAGCTGCTGTATACAATATCGTCGGCTTCATGCCGGAGCACTACATCGATCAGGTGCAATACTTGCGTGATACAGGAAATTCAACATTGATCAGTGGACAGATCGGAACGTTCATGGGTGCGATGTTCGGATACAGCCATAACCCATCGCTCGAACAAGTCGTCGCTTGGTGGGGCTACTTCGCCTTTGCCGGTTGGATGTTGCTCCGTCAAAACAAACCATCGAAGTCATCAAAGTCCTTACAGGAGGTTTCTTGACCGTCCGAAGCGATCGTTCACGTCCGCGTGGAAGATCGCTTTTTTGGATCACGCTGCTATTCATCGGTGGCTGGATTGGTTTACGGATCAGTTACGTCAGTCCCTTCATCGCGAGCTACGATATTGCGAACTTCACGTTAGCTGTGACCGATTATGATCTGGCTGATTTACGTCCGCACTTTCCGGGTTATCCCTTTTTCATCTTATTTGCCAATCTGTTTCTGCCGCTGATGATACCTGTCAAAGCGCTCGGACTCGTCTCTACACTAGGACTGGCAAGTGCGCTCTTGCCACTTTACTCGCTCTTTCGCCGTCATGCCTATGATACGGCTCGGCTGATCGCTGCCTTTACCGTTCTCTCCACTGCCTCACTCGTGACGTTCGCTGCGACAGGGATGTCGGATGGGCTCGCCCTCGGACTACTCGTCTGGTACGGCTGGAGCATCGAACGCGCACGGCATCAGATTCGTCGCTGGCTTCCGTATCTTCTGTTCGGTTTACTGATGGCGACTCGATTGTCCTACGCGCCGTTTGGTTTCATGTTGCTTGTCCTGCTGTGGCAGGTACGAAAGGATTACTGGCAACTCTTATCCGAGTGCGCCCTTCTTGTTCTGGCACAGCTTGCTTGGTTGCTCCCGGTCGCTTTTTCTGTCGGTGGACCCTATTCGTTTCTTCAATTATCACTCCGCTTCATCAGCGGTCATTTTTCCGATTGGGGTGGTTCTGCTCAGACCGATGATGCTTCTATCGTTCAACGATTTGTTCAGACGCTTCAGCAACTCTTCTGGCATGGAATCGGCTATGGCACATGGATCGGACTAGTGTCTGGACTGCTCCTATTCTTACGCAGACGTTGGACGGTCGATGTCGCTTGGGGAGCGACGGCTGGACTCTATTTCGTCTGGGTCTGGCTCGGACAAAATATCGATAAACCCCGTCATGTCTTACCGCTTGTCCTATTGCTACTCATCTGGTTGATCCGTCAGCTTCCGTTGCGGATGTATCTGCCGTTTTTAGTCATTCAATTGACGATCGGTAGCCTCGCGTTAAACGAGCAAGCAACGCGTCCTCCGGCAACGATTGAACTAGCGCGTTACGTAGCGACTCTTCCAATCGGCGCGACAGTCTTTACCGACGAGGAAGCTCGCCAATTCCAGTCTGAACAACCGGATGCCGCGATCGTTCCGATCGGATCGATCAGTAAATGGAACGCAGAACCAAAATCCGACCAGAGTTACGTGACCGGTCGATTGCTCGAGCGTCTTCACGCTCAAGGCGTACGACCAAACGTCAAACAAGTCGTCCGCTTCACGAGTGATGCCCGCTACGAACCAGAAGACGCGCAAGCGATGCTGTATCAATTAACGCCTTGACGACACGACTACACCCATACGAAAAACCATGTCGATTCCCGAATACCACCGTGGAAATCGATATGGTTTTTTTCATTGCTGCGTATCGTAACGACGTTCCATATAATCAAAGGTACCGCCGCTGATTTCAATCGTCCGGACTGGTTCGAAGCCGAGACGACGATACAGTCGCTGTGCTCCTGCATTCGTTTGATCAGCGTTTAAGGTGAACGCTTGTAGTCCTCGTTTTTCCCCTTCTTCCGCTGCTGCCTGCAATAGTTCCGTTCCAATTCCTTTTCCACCATGACGCGCGTCAACCGATAAAGTATCCAAGTAATAGACCGGTCCTTCCGTCTCGACGTCGATCCGGACGTCTTGACCCGTCCAACGTTTCAGTTGTGCTTTGATCGGTTCGTCGAGTTGTTCCGCATCCGTCCCGGCATATGCAATGACGATACCTGCTACTTCACCCTCGATGATTTTCACGAGGATGTTTTCATGACTCAATCGGTTTCCTGTTTCAGCGACGAAGTACGCGAGTCGCTCTAAAACTTCCTCCCGCTTTGTCGTACCCGTCAGTGTCTCAGCAATCTCATGAATCGCCTGCTCAATCAACGGGGCAATCTGTTGTGCTTCAGAAGCATGTGCTTGTCGAATCATCTCATCCTTCTCCTTTCGTTTTTTCTAATCCATGAACCTGAAAAATCGGACTCGACGATGTCGAATCCGATACATGATTTTTTTAGACATTCATCTGTCTCACTGCGTGACTTTTTGTACGACAGGTGCCGGTACGATGACAGGCTCCCGTGTCATGACAGCCACGACACGTCCAGCGATCGCTACAGCCAGTAACGTATATAACGTTAAGCTGAGCGGCAGATAGACGAGTGAGATGATTAACACGATGGCATCGAGTCCGAACAAGATCGTTCCGATCGATAGACCTGTCAGTTTACTTAGTCCCATCGATAGCAAATCGTCTCCACCTGTTGCCGCTCCACTTTTCAAAACAAGTCCGAGACCATATCCGGTCACGATTCCGCTAGCGATCGCTGCGATGAGCGTCGCTGGCCAAGCCTGTTCTGGAAAGTGGAACAAATCGAGTCGGTGCCACATCTCATAAAAAACTGATAATGCACCTGCTGAGAGTAACGCTTCGCTGACGAAACGTTTTCCTTTGAAGTACAAGGCACCAATGAAAAATGGAATATCGAGCACGATCATTGAAATCGAAGGATTGATATCAAAAAAGTATCGACCGAGCAACGACAATCCGATGAAGCCGCCTTCTGCTAATCCGAACTGTTCATTCAATGTGTAGTAACCGAACGCCATGATTAGCGTTCCGGTTAAGATGGTTGCGATTCGTTTCATGTTTTATTGTCCTCTCCCGTTTACATCGCGGGAGAGGTTTTATACGTCCCGTTTGGGTATTCATCTATTTTCGCTCTCCCTGATTTTTATAAGCCATTACCGTCTGTTCGTTATGACCGGTACTGCTAAAAATCAGGTAAGCTGAATAGATGATTGGTCCTCTCGGTATCCATCGGTTTCCACCCCTTCATTAAAAATCTACATTCATTATAACCCGAATTTCAGTAACTAAAACAGTTTTACGCATTCTTCACATAATCCAAACACTTTTGCTCACTCATTCACAATTTAGACAAGATTATGCTCAACATTGAACAAACTACTTGAAAACAACCTTGCGAAGGATTACACTAAGTATATCAAATGAATGTGATATTTATCACAAACAAAACACAAAGGAGACTTTACCCATGAAAGTAGCAGTCATCGGATGTACACACGCAGGAACAGCAGCAGTCAAAGAACTCGCTTCACAACAAGACGTCGAGATCACCGTTTATGAGCGGAATGACAATGTATCGTTTCTCTCTTGTGGAATTGCGCTTCACGTCGGTGGTGTCGTCAAACATGCGGAATCGCTTTTCTACTCATCACCAAGTGAACTCGCTGAACTCGGCGCTGAGATGCGTCTGAAACATGATGTACTTGAAATCGATAGTGAACGCCAAACGATCGTTGCAAAAAACCTCATGACTGGTGAAGTCGTTCACGATATGTACGATAAACTCATCATGACGACTGGATCATGGCCAATCATTCCGATGCTTCCCGGCATCGAATTGAATCAGATCGAGCTCTGTAAAAACTATCACCACGCTCAAACAATCATTGAAAAAGCAACAGATGCAGAGCGGATCACAGTCGTTGGTGCAGGGTATATCGGTGCTGAACTCGTCGAAGCGTTTGAAGCATACGGAAAAGACGTCACGTTCATCGATAGTGCGGATCGCATTCTCAACAAATACCTCGACCGCTCGTTCACTGACGTCATCGAACGTGAATTGACAGACCGTGGTATTCGCCTCGAACTCGGACAAACCGTCCAAAGCTTCAAAGGGGAAAACGGCGCCGTGACACACGTCGTCACAGACAAAGGAACGTTTGAAACGGATCTCGTCATTCTCTGTGTCGGTTTCCGCCCAAGTACGGAACTCTTAAAAGGACAGGTCGACATGCTACCGAACGGTGCTATCATCGTTGACGATTATATGCGCACAAGCAACCCGAACATCTTTGCTGCTGGTGACAGCTGTGCCGTCTATTACAATCCAGCTCGGACACATGCCTATATTCCACTCGCAACGAATGCTGTCCGGATGGGAACATTGATCGGTAAAAACTTGCGCGCACCAAAGATTCGTTACCAAGGAACACAAGGCACATCTGGTCTTCGCCTATATGATTTGAATATCGCATCGACTGGTTTGACAGAAGAAGCGGCACCCTTGTTCGGACTCGAAGTGAGTAGCACGACAGTCACAGATGCGTATCGCCCAGAGTTCATGCCAACAGCAGAAGACGTCCAATTGAAGCTCGTCTTCGAGACAGCAACCCATCGTGTCGTCGGTGCACAAATCATCTCAAAAATTGATTTGACACAAGCGATGAACACACTGTCTGTCGCGATTCAAAACGATATGACACTTGAAGAGCTCGCTTTCGTCGACTTCTTTTTCCAACCGCACTACAACAAACCGTGGAACTTGCTGAACCAAGCAGCTCTGCAAGCAATGAATGAGCGTCAATCCGCTCGTGTCTAAGCGCATTACACGATAAATCAAACAAGCAACGGATCACCGTTGCTTGTTTTAGACTGAAGACAAAGTGCAATTTTTCTCTAACGAGAAGGATTGCGCTTTTTTGTTCGTCTCGAATCGTTTTCCTGGGACAAGCATCGCGCCGCTTCGCTTCACTGCAGGGTCGCTCCTGCTTGTTTTTTCCTAGGAAGCGATTTCGAATGAAAACCCCAGTTATGTCGTCTTTTTCTCCGATTCAGTCTCAAATAGATGCTGCCAGTCCTGATACGGCATTGTGCCGTTCACCGTCTCCATGTCAAAGCGTAACGGTGCAATCAACTCGAGTGAATTTCCATCTGGATCCTCGAAGTAGATCGCCGCGTGCGCATGTGGATGGTTATCGAGAACGAGCGGTTGATCGGCTGCCGCTACACCAAAGGCGGATCGGACGATAATGCCCATCTCCTTTAACCAGTCCTGTGCTTTATCGATATTTTCTTGCTCCATTCGAAACGCCACATGTCGAATCGATGGATGATACGGTAACTCGGCTTGACCGGCTTTCCATAAACCTAACCAACTCTTGCCGTGCTCGATCCAAAAGAAAGCGACGCGTTCATTTTGGAACGCACATGCAAGTCCCAATTTTTCATAAAAGGCAATTGATCGTTCGAGTTCTTTGACCGGTAAATGAGCTTCATACAATCCAGTAATCATCTTCTTCACACTCCTCTTTTTCTAGTGTAAACCATCAATTTCCAAATTTACTACGATCAGAAACGTTTAATCCGACCTGTTGAGGGAACATACACCCTATACCAAAACCAACTTTCAGGAGGAATGTTTACATGGCTGCATCGAAAAATCCGTTAACCCAATACTTCAATGACGATTTCCCAAAACAATATCAGGACGCACCAGCAGTTCAAGCAAAAATGGAACCTGTTCCCGATTGTGGCGAAGAGAGTTATAAAGGCTCTGGCAAATTGATCGGCAAAAAAGCACTGATTACGGGTGGCGACTCCGGCATCGGCCGAGCAGCAGCCATTGCCTATGCTCGTGAAGGGGCTGACATCGTGCTCAACTACTTACCGGAAGAACAACAGGATGCGGAAGAAGTCAAAGCACTCGTTGAAGCAGCGGGACAAAAAGCATATCTCTTACCTGGTGATTTAAGTGATGAAGCGTTCTGTCAGCAACTCATTAAAGAAGCACACGAATCGCTCGGTGGACTCGACATTTTGGCACTTGTCGCAGGTAAACAACAAGCCGTCGAAGATATTCTCGACCTGTCAACGGAGCAATTACGTAAGACATACGAAATCAATGTCTTCTCCCTTTTCTGGGTCGTCAAAGCAGCCTTGCCACTCTTGAAAGAAGGGGCTTCGATCATTACGACGACATCCGTTCAAGGATACAACCCAAGCGCGAACCTCTTGGATTATGCATCGACGAAGTTTGCCATCAACGGGTTCACGCGTGGACTCGCTAAACAAGTCGCGCCAAAAGGAATCCGTGTCAACTCCGTCGCACCTGGTCCGATTTGGACACCGCTTCAAATCTCGGGTGGTCAGCCAAGCGAGAACATTCCAGAGTTCGGGCAGGAAACACCACTGAAACGAAGTGGTCAACCGGTCGAACTGTCGGATGTGTATGTCTTCCTCGCTTCAGACGCTGCGAGCTATGTTACGGCGCAAATCTATGGTGTCACAGGCGGAATCGAATTGGCATAAGGATTGAATCTCGACAGGATAGCTTCGGCTATCCTGTTTTCATGTGTCTTAACGGGATATCAGTTGCATCACGAGGCACCATTTAGTCTAATGAGAGTAATAACGATGAAGGAGTGAATCAGATGACTGAAAAAGAAAAGATGATTCAAGGGGAACTCTACTTAGCACAAGATCCGGAACTCGTAGCTGACCGTATCCGGGCACAATCGCTCTGTTATGAGTTCAATCAATTGAGTGTTCATGATGGGACTAAACGGAAGGCACTTCTTCAACAATTATTCCAGACGGAGCAAGCCGACTTTTACATTGAACCAACCTTTAAATGTGACTATGGCTACAACATTACGTTAGGGGCTCGCTTTTATGCCAACTACGACTGTGTCTTGCTCGATATTTGTCCGATCACGATTGGTGACAACTGCATGCTTGCTCCAGGAGTACATATCTATACTGCGACCCATCCACTCGATCCTGTCGAGCGCAACAGCGGTTATGAATTCGGGAAACCGGTCGTCATCGGGAATAACGTCTGGATCGGTGGACGCGCGGTCATCAATCCCGGTGTGACGATCGGAGATAATGCTGTCATCGCCTCAGGTAGTGTCGTCGTCAAGGATGTACCGGCAAACAGCGTCGTCGGTGGAAATCCAGCCCGAGTCATCAAAACAATCTAATTCTCATCAAATTCTAATCTGTTCCTCAGCTTCCTTTCACATGGTCTGGTTATTCTATGTATAAGAACAACAGCCACTACTAAAGGAGGACATCATCATGACTGAAAAACGAACAGATAAAGGGAATAAACGTTTCAAAAAAGGAATCGCTACACTTGCCGTAACGGGTACAGTCTTAACAGGAGCCGGTGCGTTCCTACTCTTCACAGGTCCGGGACACTCTCTCGTCAACTCGACGGTCACCACTTCACAGCAGGCAGAGCAAAAAGTCGAAGCTGCTTCGCGCCAAGTCGAACAAAAGCTTCCTGCTTCGATGCGTGACGATCAAGAAATCGAAGGCACATTACAAAAACTATCGGATCGTTCAATGACGATCGACGTCAACGGTGACACTCAGACGTATGACTTTGCTTCGTCAGTCGAACGCGAAGCCGTGCAAGAAGGCGATTGGGTCAAAATCGATCTGAATGCGAATCAGCAAATCACGGAACTGGAGCGAGAAGATCAAGACGATCGGAATGACCGAGAGGACGATGGCAATCGCTCAGATGATTCATCAGACGATGCGAATGAACGGTACGGCATCCTTCGTGCCCTATCACAAAGTGAATTGACACTCGAACAAGATGGACAAGAGACGGTCTACGCGATTGCGGATCGTGCGGAACGCGACGCTGCGAAATCTGGGGATATCGTGAAAATCGAATTGAATGCAGACGGTCAAGTCCGTGAAATCGACCGCGAAGATGACGACGAGAATCGTAATGCTACACGCGACGAAGACGGTGACGATGCACGGGAACAAGAAGTCCGCGGCACGCTCGCTAAAATAACGAATCAAGAAATCATCATCGAACAGAATGGTACGCAAAAATCGTACTCTCGTGCATCAAACATGGAACAAGATGATGACATCCGAGTCGGTGGTTCCGTTAAACTTGAGTTAAACGCGTCAGACGAAGTGAAAGAAATCGATGAATGATCATTAAAGGAGGATGTTTATGCCAACTACCATCTTAATCGTTGAGGACGATGCGAAAATCGCACGCCTCCTTGAACTCGAACTCCAATATGCCGGGTACGCGACACGTGTCGCCCCCAACGGAAAAGATGGTCTCGCTGCCGCTGAGCATTCGGTTGATCTCGTCTTACTCGACGTGATGATGCCGGAGCTGAGCGGCTTCGAGGTGTTGCGCAGGCTCCGTGGAAAAGGTATTCATATCCCCGTCATTATGCTAACAGCACGTGGGGAAGTTTACGATAAGGTCGCAGGACTCGATCTTGGTGCGAATGATTATGTGACGAAACCGTTCGAGATGGAGGAACTCCTTGCCCGGATCCGTGCGTTACTACGCACTCCGACTTCAACTAGTAACGCATCGCGCACGTTACAGTTCGCAGATCTTGTACTCGATCTTGATCGACATGAAGCATTTCGCGATGAATTGCGACTCGATTTGACACCACGGGAGTTCGAACTCCTGACGTATTTACTGGAAAACAAAGAACATGTCCTGACACGCGAACAAATCTTAAATCGCGTCTGGGGATACGATTACTTCGGCGAGACGAATATCGTCGACGTCTACATCCGTTACCTTCGAAAAAAAGTCGATGCTCACCCTCCTGCTTTGATCCAGACCGTTCGTGGGGTTGGTTATGTACTGAGGGAGGCGAACCCATGAAGCTTCGAACGAAACTTGCTTTATCCGTCACCGCCTTTACGACACTTTTATTGTTGCTTTCGTTCATCGTCGTGACCTTCGTCGTCCGCAATCATTTGATTGAATCGCGTTATACCCAACTGGAACAGGCGGAGGAATTGATGGAGGATGATTCATCGGTCCGGGCATTGTTGACGCTTCATGAGGATTCCGTCGTCTTATCGAACGAAGATGGACGATGGGTCATTTCAAATGATGAAGATGACGACGACTCGTCTACCGTTAACGGAGACGTACAAGCAAGTGACCTACCCGGTATCCCGCGTTCGAACGAACCTTTCAAATCTGGTGATTGGTTCGGTATCGTCTATCAGGATCAAGCCTATTTATTCGAAGATGAAAGCGTCGATGATACGGTCTCGACACTCGTCTTGACCTTCACCATCGTGTTGGTCGTTGGAATCGTCATCGCGTTCATCAGTAGCTTCTGGATTGCGTATCAGACGCTCCGCCCGCTCAGGCAACTGAATGATACGATGCAACGGATCTCGTCTTCTGGAACGCTTGAGACCGTGCAGACTGAACGTGATGATGAGATCGGTCGCCTCGGTCGCGTCTTCAATCAGATGATTGGGCGTGTCGATCAGACGATGGAACAACAACGGCAGTTCGTCGCCGATGTCTCGCATGAGATGAAGACACCGCTGACCGTCATCGAAGGGTATGCGCAATTATTGAAGCGATGGGGCAAAACGAAGCCGGACGTCCTCGATGAATCGATTGAAAATATCTTACAGGAGACGCATGCGATGCGGACGACCTTGATCGAGCCCATGCTCGAACTGTCTCGTCTCGGTTATGAAGAAACGTCTGTCGAAGAGATTGACTTAGCCGAGCTTGGGAGCGAACTCGCTGATCGGATGTATCACGCGACAGGGACGATCATCCCTGTTGATGCCTCTGGAACGATCCTGGCGAATCGCGAAGCGGTGCTACGCATCTTGACGATTTATGTCGATAATGCCCTGAAATATGCCACTTCTCCTGAATTGCATCTGCGCAAGGAGCGACTCGCTGTTCTTGATCGAGGAACATCTCTAACGAACGAAGAACGTACCCGGTTATTTGACCGGTTTTACCGACTTGATGCAGCACGCGATCGTTCAGGAAGTGGACTCGGATTGTCGATTGCTGCAGCTCTAGCGACGACGCATCATTTTCAGGTCGGTAGTGAAGCCCGTCAACCAGATGGCAGTTGTTTCTATCTGATTCCCGAGCAGTCTAAATGAAACTTTTTCTACATTTGTGTCGTACACTTAAGGAAGAACGTCACATGATGAAAGAAGGAATTTCACGATGGCTAAAAAACGTTGGGGTGGACTTACTGTTGCCGGCGCCTTTCTCTTAACGAAAGGAAAGGTCATCCTTGCCTTATTAAAATTTTCGAAGTTTGGAGGCACTCTGATTTCGTTCGGAGTTTCGCTTCTCTTTTACGCTCAAGTATTCGGTGTCTGGTTCGGGGTCGGATTACTCTATCTCCTATTCATTCATGAGATGGGACATCTACTCGCTGCGAAACGACTCGGTTTTAAAACGGGTCCCGCGATTTTCGTACCGTTCATGGGAGCCGTCATCGGGATCAAAGATACGTTCCGGACACCAAAACAAGAAGCGATTCTTGCGTACGGTGGACCACTCGCGGGTCTTGTGTCCCTGATTCCGCTTGCGATTGGATACGCTGTGACGGGAAATGACTTTTGGCTCGTCATCTTCCACCTCGGGGCCTTGTTGAATCTCTTCAACCTACTTCCCGTCAGTCCGCTTGACGGCGGACGGATTCTTGCGGGACTTCCGATCATCGTTTGGGTTGCGGGTCTTGCTGCCTTGATTGCTTACGGCATCACGAACTTCAGCCTGATTCTGCTCTTGATCGCTTTCTTCGGCGGCAGTGCTGTCTGGAAACGGTATAAGTTCGCAAAACAATATGAAGAGAACCGATCGACCTTGATGTTATACCGTGCTGCACGCGAACGCGTCTTACGCGCAAAGGCGGAACAAGAACGTGCAAACGCGGAAGTCGCTCTTGCACCGGAAGTGGAGGAAGAGCAAACGGTCGAAAGTACGTACGACCCGATCGCTTGGTCGCTTCGTCTCGATTTACAAGATTTGCGACAAGCGAGTCCGGAAGAGGCACGTCAGGAAGCGGACGACCTGTTACGGTATCAATATGATGCTGCGAACGACTACGATGCGTTGTTGCGACGAATCGATCAGCGGATCGAACCGCTCCGACTCGCTGAAGAGTCGGTCCAGTATCACCAGATGCCGAAAAAACAACAAACGATCACCTTACTCGCTTACTTGGCGCTCGGTGCCATTTTATTCATTGCTTTCGAGTACTCGAAAGGGTACTTGCCTACACCATCTTAGAACGAGTTCCATCGGATGCGCTTCATGGCGCATCCTTTTTTTATAAGACGAACACATTGACTAGAGTGATTTCTTGCATCTCTTCATAGAAGCGACTACTCTGAGTAAAACCCTACTTACCACTTGTCTAAAAAAGGAGGCTCTCCTTCCATGAATAAAAACACTGCCCGTTTGGGTGAAGCACCTATCAACCAGCTCTTACTTAGTCTCTCCTTGCCGGCAATGGTCGGGATGCTCGTCACGGCACTCTATAATATCGTCGATACGATTTTCGTCGCTCAAGGCATCGGTACGGCTGCCGTTGCCGCTGTCGGAATCGCTTTCCCCGTCCAGCTCGTGTTGATGGCAATCGCCAACTCGATTGGGATCGGGGGGGCTGCGATTGCGTCACAACGGCTTGGTCAAAAACAGACGGATGGTGCCAGTCGTGCTTATGCGAACGTCTTGATAGCAGTTTTCTTCATCAGTATGCTCGCCATCATCAGTGCTTTCATCTTCGTCGAACCGTTACTTCGTCTCTTTGGAGCGACAGATGAAATCATGCCGTATAGCATCGATTTCTTACGCGTCCTCTTGATCGGATCTCCTTTCTTCATGTTGACGATGGCGTCGAGTGCAATGTTACGCGCAGAAGGACGCGCGAACTATCAGATGCGCATCATGCTGACGACGGTTGCCATCAACATCGTCCTGACACCTCTGTTCATCTTTGGTCTTGATTGGGGCATCCAAGGTGCTGCACTCGGAACAGTCGTTGCGCAAATCGTCGGTGCTGCACTTGTTTTCCGATTCTTCTTTACGAAACGTCGGCAAACGGGGTTAACACTCGATCGGAATGCTTTCAAACCCGATTTCCGTTTAACGTTTCGGATGATGCAAATCGGATCATCGTCGTTCATCATGCAAGTCTCCCAATCGATTTTGTTCATCACCGTCAACCACATGCTCGTCCGGTACGGTGGTACGACGGAACTAGCGACGTTTGCGGTCATCAATAAGTTCATGGCGCTCGTCGGTATGCCAATCATGGGGATCGTGCAAGGGATGCAACCGATCGTCGGGTATAATTTCGGTTCTCGGCAATTTAGCCGGATGTCGCTTGCCATCAAGTTGGCAATCCGTTACGGCTTATCGTTATCGATCAGCTTGTGGTTACTGATTCAATTGTTCCCTCGCTTCTGGGTCGGCTTGTTCACGGAAGAAGCAGCACTGCTGCAGGAAGGCTCGAGTGCGATGCGCATCTTATTCGCTTTATCGTTCGTCTATGGGATTCAAATGATTGTCAACGGGATGTATCAATCGCTCGCCAAAGCGAAAGTCGCTTTATTCTTGTCCTTGTCACGCCAAACGTTATACACGATTCCACTCGTTTTGATCTTACCCCTGTTCTTCGGTGTCAATGGTGTCTGGTTCGCTTTCCCGATCGCTGATGCGATGGCTGTCTTGACGGCCCTTGTCTTCGCCTATAAAGATCGCGTTCTATTATTTAAACCGGAGGAGTACGTCGCAGAGGAACAAAAAGTCGCCACCGCGAAGTGACTGGAATGGATATCAGATCATCTGCCTTGCAGATGGTCTTTTTTAATGGACTTCTATAATACGAACATGTATTCTGTTACTAGTGAATGACAGAAAGGAGTCTGCTGCATGTATACATTAGCGATTGACTTTGAAACGGCAAATCGGAATAGCCGAAGCATTTGTGCGTTTGGTTGGTCCGTTCTCTCCAACGGTCGCGTCACGGAGAGTAAACAGGTCTTAATCAATCCAGAAGAGAACTTCGATGCTGGAAACATCCGGGTCCATGGAATTCGTCCGAGTGATGTCTTCGATGCACCGACGTTACCTGAAGCGATGGAAGCACAGGGCTTATACGATTTAATCGCAGGTGCTCAACTGGTCGTTGCCCACAATGCATCATTTGATATGGGGGCGCTCCAAAAAGCGATTCAAAAATACGATATGTACCAGATGCCCGCTTTCACCTACGGCTGCACGGTCAAATTATCCCGCAAACTGTATCCGTGGTTGCCGAACCATCGATTGAATACGATGGCTGAATTCCTCAACGTCTCTTTCCAGCACCATGACGCGAAAGAGGATGCCTACGTCTGTGCCTTGCTCCTAAACGATATGTTGGAACGAACGAATCTACAGGATCCGGTCTCCTTGCATACGTTTTGTGGCGTTCGGATGGGACAGGTTGCCTATTAATAAACAAAAAAATTGTAGACAACAGGGCTGACTCCAAAAAATGACGCATCTTTTCACGCCCTTTCCTCAGGCGAGACACAAGCCAGTTTTCCCGCTCTATTCGAGCAGGAAACGGGTCTCGTTTGTCTCTGACAGCGCATAAATGCGCTTTTTCCTGTAGGAGTGGCGTGTAACGCGTTATTCTTTTTTATCTAGAAGAAGGATCCGAGACGCGTTTTGTTCACTCGACATCGCTTCCTAGGGAAAAACAAGCAAGAGCGACCCTGCAGCGAAGCGAAGCGGCGCGATGCTTGTCCCAGGAAAACGATGCGAGACGAACAAAAAAGCGCAATCCTTCTCGTTAGAGAAAAATTGCACTTTACCTTCAGTCTCAAAGCACTCTAGACACGAGATCTAGAGTGTTTTTTGATACTATTCTATTATTTGCTTGTTTGTTTGATCGGGAACCAGCCTGGACGACTTGTGATGCCTGCCCATAATGCATCTGGAACGACGAGTTCTGCTTGTGCTTCTGGATCAAGTTCTGTCCGGATTGACGCAAGGTCACCCGCTTCGACTTTCTCAACCCACTTCGGTTCCATGATCAGTTCACGACCGAGAGCGATCATTGGAACGACAGCCAAACCTTGTTCGACTTCGTCCGCTGTGTGCAGCGATCCGACACCGATGACAGGTACTTGTTCGCCAACACGTTCTTGGACGAGCGTGATTGGTGATGTCGTTGCATTTTCGTCACGAATCGAACCTGCGAAGAAGTCCATCACGGAAACGTGCAAGTAATCGAGGTCTTTTTTCGCCAGCTCATCGACGAGGCGCATCGTATCATCGAGTGTGATTCCTGGATTTTCGATCTCTTCTGGAGAGAAACGGTATCCGACGATGAACGAAGGATCCTGTTTCGCGACAGCTTCGACTGCATCCACGACCGCTAATGGGAAGGCGAGACGTTTTTCTAAGCTACCGCCCCATTTGTCTTCGCGACGGTTTGAGTGTGGTGAGAAGAATTGTTGAATCAAGTACGTGTTCGCACCATGAATCTCAACACCGTCAAATCCAGCTTCCATCGCACGACGTGTCGCCTGACCGAATGCTTCAATGATTGCTTCAACTTCTTCCGCCTCTAGCGCACGAGGTGTCATTGCTCCTTCACGTACAGGTGCGACAGCACTTGCACTGACTGTTTGCCCACCGACGAGTTCTGGTGGTGCCATACGACCAGCGTGGAAAATTTGTAAGATCGCTTTTGCGCCTTTATCTTGAATCGTTTTTGCGAGTCGCTTCAGACTTGGAACGAGATCGTCACGATGCGCACCGAACTCATTCGGGAATCCTTGACCGTCTGCTGTGACATTCGCACATGCTGTAATGACCGCACTGACGCCGCCTGAACGTTCTGCATAGTACGCGAGTTCCGCATCCGATACTTCGCCGTTCTCTTGTGCTGCATAGTTCGTCATCGGTGCCATCAAGACGCGGTTTTTCAGCGTCACACCGTTTGGTAATGTAAATGGTTCAAACATTGCTTGAGTTGCCATGAGTGAAGTGCCTCCTCTAATTTCTTGAATTGAATATCGACAGTATACGCTCGTCTTCCTCCGAATAGCTACTGATGTGCTTACGCGATGTGTCACTTGCGAATCGCTTTACGACGACCACCCGGCCACCACCAGTTCCAGTGACCAAATAGTTTCATCAGTGCGGGGACGAGTAGCATCCGGACGATTGTGGCATCAATAAAAATCGCAAGCGCGATACCGACGCCAAGTTGTTTAATTGGACTGACGCCCGTGAAGGCAAACGCCCCTGTGACGACGATCATAATTAAGGCAGCAGACGTAATGATCTTACTCGTCTTCGCAAGCCCCATCTCGGTCGCATAATCGTTATCACCCGTCTCGTCATAATATTCTTCCATTCGCGAGACGAGGAACACTTCATAATCCATCGATAAACCAAAGACGAGTGAGAAGATGAAGACCGGTGTCAGAATGCCGATCGTCTCCTGCGGAAGAACTGCGCCGGACTCGAACAAGATGACGAGTAATCCGAATGTCGCTCCTAGACTAAGCAAATTCATCAGAATCGCCTTGATTGGGATCAAGATGGACCGGAACGCAATCAGCAGGATGATGAATGTCGCCAAGACGACGACACCGACTGCTAGTGGGAGTTTCGATTCAATGGCATCATAAATTTCCTGATTGAAGGCTGCCGGTCCCCCGACAAGATAACCGTCCGCTTGCATCTTTCGCACCCAGTCTTGCGAAGCAGCATCCCCGGGATCTCCTTTTAAGTTAACATCAATTCGTGCTTGGTCGTTCTCTGATAGAAATGCCGTCAAAGCTTCGCGCCCGGCCGGAACAGCGACTAACTGCTCGAGCGGCACTTGTTGCTGTTCGGCAATCGTTGCGGCGGATACGACGGAACGTACATCGGGATCCGACTCGAGTCGAATCGTCACGTCTTCGATTTTTTCTCGTCCCACCTCTGAGGAAGCATCAGCAGATAAGATGAGGACGGCGTCCGTTCCATCGTTTCCGAATGTTTTTTCCCACGACTCAAAGGCGAGACGTGACGGATAGGATTCCGGTAAAGCGGTCGCTTGCGGAATGTTCAACGTCAAGTCACGTAACGGCAATAAACAAGGTAACAACAGCAATAAGGACAAAATCGTCACTGCGACCGGGCGCTTCATGACGAAACGAGCGAGACGACGCCAACGATCTTCACTACGACCTGCTCGCTGCCGGAAGAGTCGTCCTTTCTCTAACACCTTCCCGAAAACGATCAATAGTGCCGGTAGTAACGTTAATGCACTGACGACTGCCCCAAGGACCGAAACGAGCGTCCCGATCGCAACAGCGCGGAAGACATCCACATCAATCAGCAATAGCCCGGCAAGTCCGACGAATACACAGATTCCGGAAAATAAAATTGAACGCCCTGCCGTCTCGACCGAACGGATCGCTGCCTTCCGAATATCTTGTCCGTCCTGCCGTTCTTCGCGAAATCGATTGACGTATAACAGCGAAAAATCAATTCCGAGCGCCAGCGAAATCATCGCGACCGCATTCAAGACGAAGATTGATAACTCTTGTTGCCCGGCGACGAAATAAAGAACACCGGCACCAAAGACAAAAGTAACGAGTCCCATGATCAACGGTAGGATGGCGGCAACCGGAGTACCGAAAACGAGTAGCAAGACGATCAACGCTGCTGGAATTCCAATCAACTCAGCCCGGATGAGATCATTTTTCGACGCTGTATTCAAATCATCGACGACGACTGGTTCACCCGTTAGTCGAATCGTTCCGGTATCATCCAGTTGACGTGTGACCGCAGCTGCCCATTTCGCATCAAGTGTCGGTACCCCGACCGTCACGTATCCCTTATCGTTCCGAATCGCTCGCGGATTTTCGACGGGACCAGTGACGTTCCCGACACCTTTGATATCACGGAAGCGCTCGACATGTTCCACCATCGTTTGTCGTAGATTCTCTTGATTTTCAAATAGAACGATGATCGTATGCGGATCCTGACCGAAGTCTTGATCGAGTACTGTCTCGACGCGTTGAAAATCACCGTCACGCGTAAATCCGTTTCCTTCTAGCCGATCGGGTAGTTGATAAGCGAAATATCCAAGCACGACGAGCAGGATTGCCCAAACAATCAACACTCCTCGAAAATACGTACTCATCAGATGACCAAGCCGTTGCATGATGCGTCCCCTTTCTGTATAAACGTACAAAAAACATCCTTCTTGCTGAAAAGCGAAAAGGATGTTTCATTACGTCTTTTGAAAAATTTGAACCCATGTGTTGCCGAATGTCGCCGATGTCGATACGATCGCAAGACGTCGCGCCTCTTCATCGAGTAACACACTTTTGAGTAAAACGGAGGAATGACATCCCTCGAACTTATATTTCAGCTGACTCTTCTCATACAAGTAAAAACGAGATGAATCGGTGATCGAAAACAATTGGTGCCGGTGATCAACGAGCGAGTACTCCGCGTAATCCGAAAAAGGAATGATCGATTCCTGATTCGTCGCAGCGTCCCAAATCACATACCGTTCTTTTAGATCATCATAAGAAATGATCGTCGTAGGTGCGATGAATCGTTCGAACGTCAAACGTGTATCATATCCTCGCTCCACTAAGCGTCCGAACAGTGGCGCCTCTTCATAATTTGAGTACCGCCAGTCCCCTGTTTGAACGTTCACACAGACGACGTCTGTTTCTGCCGTGTACAGGAAGATCTCATCATCTTGCCACAAGAATAAATTACTGAACCATGCCTCGGAAAAAGCAGCGGGTCGCTTGATATAATCTAAATGCCCTTGCTCTAAATCTAGTAAACCAAAATAAGCTGACTCTTCAAATACGATGAACAATCGTCCACCGCCTGGCTCAATGTACCAGGAGAATGGAACATACGCACATGCTGTTTCCCATAGTGGTCTTAAATCCGCATCACATTTCATAAATCCGTGGCGATCTCGAAAAAGAAGCAAATCCTCCCCGATTCGATCAAACAGTGAGACGGATTCATGGAGTAACAGCTCTGCAGCAGGTTTATACATATGCATCACTTCCTACTTCATACGGTATCAACCTTCTCAGTTTCTCGCTACTATTGATGCGCTCGGCTTGCACCTCCTGTTATACTAACTTCATGGAAAAAGGAGGACGAACACGATGAAACCTTTACAATTATCAGCAGAGACGGCTGTCGAACTCGCAAAACGTCTGAACGTACCACTTGAACAACTGATGCATATGCCGCGCCATATCTTGATTCAAAAGCTCGTCGAACTCGAGCAGGAACAAGCGAAAACAGAATCTGATTCGTCTAGGGAATCGGAATCTTGAGTAAAAAGCCTCTATTCCAATGACGGAAAGAGGCTTTAATCTTCGTTTAAGATTGTGGATGATAGTCGGATTTACCGTAACGGAAGACATTGATGATTGCTTTTCCGTCACTCGGATAACCATTCGGATGATCGATCGGGAAGAGGGAGAAAAAGACGAAATAAAACGAGAAATACGCAAATTGGTACGTAAAAATCGATGCCTCGAACACGCCGGCATAAATAAGACCATTTACGACTAAGATACTCACCAAGTTCGCGATCGATCCACCAGCATAGACCATGATATTAGCAAACTTCGTTTCATGACGCAGCGCCTCATATTGACACCATCCATCCCAAAAATAAACACGATTCAGTCGAATTGGACCAACACGAAGCAATGATTTGCCTGAACCAATATTGATTTCCATGTTTCCACCGAACAATCGGGCGAAAAAGTAATGACCCATCTCATGAATCAATGTCACGATAGGCAGCAGTAAAAAGAACGATAAAAAGAATTTCCATAAATCACCGAAACCGAACATACAACGTACACCCTCTCACTTCAAAACAACATCTTAAATACTACATATAATTTTTCCCGAAAGATGTATCTTCAAACAATGTTTCGATGATTTTCGCAAGTCAATTGCATGACAGACTGACATCGGACTGTCATCCACGCAAAAAAGGACGAAGCCTTATAGCGCTTCGTCCTTTTTGATTTAATCGGTTTTCTTACGACGTTTGTTCGCTGCGTACAACAATCCGATAATCGTCAGTGCTGCACCGCCTGCTACCGCATATTTCTTGTAATCCGCTTTTCGTTCGGCGATGACCGTCGTCGTCAATGCTTGGACGACCAACTGTTTCTCTTCATGCAGTCGTGGTGCGTGCAACTTAACGGCACCCGACTCCACCAACACCTCGAATTCACCGTTTGGCAATTCAATCGTGATATCCTCTTCCGTCGCATTATGATAGACACGCTGCCGTTCGACGTATCCTTCATATGTTCGTTTCAGTTCAAAGGCAATGACACCTTCCCCTTCTTCGAGGAAACGCAGATGTTTTTTGATCATCGCTGCGTTTGCGAGACGGAACATCGGATACTGACGACGGAGGGCAATCAATCCTTTGACGTACTCGACTGCCGGACGCTCTGTTTCCGCCCGTTCATAGTCAAGACGATTGACGACCTCTCCGGCATTGAAGCTGTCACGAATTCCGTCCTTCGTCCGGAAGAACTCTTGTCCGGCATGGAGGAACGGAATCCCTTGTCCCGTCAAGATGATGGCATTCGCGAGCATTTGCCGTTTCCGACGAATCTCTTCCGTATCCTCAGGGCGAGACACCGTTAATTTATCCCAAATCGTCAAATCATCGTGCGCTTCGACATACGAGACGACCTGATTCGGTTCATCGGCAAATCCTTGCGAAGAGACGTTGCCGGCGATTCCCCGTTTGACTTCACTCGTCCGGTCGAATGCGCCACTGATGAAACCGCGGTCTTCCGGCGTTTGGACGTCGCCTTTGACCCCGTCCCGTAAACCGTTATTGAAATGAGCGATTCCTGGCATCTTCGGTGCGTTGAAATAGTTCGCTTTTTCTTCCGGATCAAGTGGCGTATCGAGATCCCAGCCTTCACCGATGATTAGAATCGATGGATCGATCCGATCAAGTGCATGACGTACCTGATTCATCGTCTCGACATCATGCAGTCCCATCAAATCGAATCGGAAACCATCCAGATGGTACTCTTTCGCCCAGTACGTCACACAATCGAGAATGAACTTCCGCATCATCAGACGTTCAGATGCGGTATCATTCCCACAGAAACTACCGTTTGACAAGCTACCATCCGCCTCTTGACGATAGAAGTAGCCAGGAACGAATTGACCGAGCGGAACCATTGCTGCATCATACGTATGATTGAAGACGACGTCCATGATGACACGGATCCCGCGATCATGTAACGCTTGTACTAATTGCTTTAACTCAAGGATCCGCGTTCGTGGATCATCCGGATTCGATGAGTACGAACCTTCCGGCGCAAAGTAATTCACCGGATCATACCCCCAGTTATAGTTATCCGGGTCGTTCGGCGCTGTCTCATTGACTGAGCCAAAATCATAGATCGGCAGTAACTGGACATGCGTCACACCAAGATCCGCTAAATAATCAAGTCCTGTCAATCCGCCATTTGGTGTCCGTGTCCCTGCTTCCGTCAGCCCAGCGAACGTACCACGTGCGACGACACCACTAGCCGGATGACTCGTTGCATCGCGTACATGTAATTCATACACAACTGCGTCTTGCGAAGAATGGAACAGTGGGCGTTCTTCGATCCATCGTTCTGGTGTCACACTTGTCGGGTCAATTAACGCACCGCGTTTTCCGTTCGTTCCGACGGCTTTCGCATACGGATCGACCGCCTCGACTTTTTGTCCGTTGATGCTCGCTTGAAACGTATAGAAATAACCTTCATATGCTGCTCGATCGAGTTCAACGACGTACGTTCCCCGTTCGCCTGCCATCATCTCGACCTCTTCGACTTTTCGTGCGCGTAGTGTCTTGTAGAGACGAATCACGACACGTTCTGCCGTCGGCGCCCATAAGCGCACGCGAATCGCCGTCTCTGAGAAGGTCGCTCCTAAATCATTTCCACTATAGGCAAATCGCTCATCCAGTTCTTGCGGTGTGAGCGTCAACATGTCTGCTGTTTGTTTCAAAGCTAAGCACCCCTTTCATTTCATGGTTTTTATTATAACAAAATTTCAAAGCAGTGGACGCTTCCGGTATTCCTCTCTAAAATAGAGAGTGGAATGAAAGGGGAGATTAACATGGCAGCAAAAGATAATTCATTTGATATCGTGTCACAAATCAACATCGAGGAAGTCAAGAACGCCGTCCAGATCGCATTGAAGGAAATCACGAACCGCTTCGACTTCAAAGGTTCAAAGAGCGACATGAAGCTCGAAAAAGAGGATTTGATTCTAATCTCAGATGACGATTTCAAACTCGATCAAGTCAAAGATGTCTTAACAGCAAAATTGATCAAGCGCGAAGTCCCGACCAAAAACCTGCAGTACGAAAAAGTCGAGCAGGCTGCTGGGAATACGGTTCGCCAACGTGTCATCCTTAAGAGCGGAATTGATCGTGACGATGCGAAAAAGATCAACAATGCCGTCAAGGAATCGAAATTAAAAGTGAAGACACAAATCCAAGATGATCAAATCCGTGTCACAGGTAAATCACGTGACGACCTACAACAAGTCATGCAAATCGTTCGTGAACTTCCGTTATCGGTCGATGTTCAGTTCATTAACTTCCGTTAATCCACTCACGTCAAATTAGCTGAACGTTTTTGTTCAGTCCATCAAACAAAAAAGGGAGGTGCTTTCTGGATTGTATCCAAAAAGTACCTCCCTTCATTTATATCGTTGCTTACTGCGCTGTATAACCACCATCGAGAACGACAGCTTGACCCGTGACACCTGCTGCTTTGTCACTTGCAAGGAAAATAGCGTAATCCGCGATTTCTTTGACTTGGAGTAACCGTTGTTGCGGAACAAGTGGATAGATGACTTCTTCTAATACACGTTCGAGTGGTACATTCCGTGTTTCAGCGAGCGAAGACAATTGGTTTTGGACGAGTGGTGTATCGACATATCCTGGGCAAATCGCGTTGACCGTGATACCCGAAGTTGCCCCTTCTAATGCTGCGACTTTCGTTAAACCGATGACGCCGTGTTTCGCACTGTTATAAGCAGCTTTCCCTGCAAAACCAATCAATCCGTTGATCGATGACATGTTCAAGATCCGTCCAGAGCCTTGTTTTTTCATGATCGGGAAGACATATTTCGTATAGAGGAATGGTGCACGAAGCATGATGCTTTGAAGCAAGTCGAATTTCTCAGTCGAGAACTCTTCGATTGGTGAGACGTGTTGCATTCCCGCGTTGTTGATGACGATATCAATCGTTCCGTAATGTGCGACCGTCTGATCGATACTTGATTTGATTGCCTCTTCACTTGTCACATCACCTGCGACAGCAAACGCATCGAAGCCTTTTTCACGAAGCGTTTCAGCAGAGCGTTTTGCAGCTTCTTCCTGAAGATCGACGATGACGACCTTCGCACCTTCTTGAGCGAATTCTTCAGCGATCTCAAGACCGATTCCGCTTGCTGCTCCTGTAATTAACGCGACTTTTCCTTCGAGTTGTTTCATCATGATGGATTCCTTCTTTCTTTATCTTTACGTGTTCGGTCTCTTTACTGTACGCTGATTGAAAGAATAATAAAAATGAATACTTGTTATGACATCTATAACTCAAAAGAATAGGAGAATACTAATGGATTTCCGCCAACTGGAATACTTTACGGAAGTGGCACGCTTCAAAAGCTTCACTCGTGCCGCTGAACATCTCCACGTCACGCAACCGACGCTTAGTAAAATGGTCCGTCACTTAGAAGAAGAACTTGAGATGGAATTGTTCGACCGGAGCAAACGACAAATCGTCCTGACGGATGCCGGCGAGACCTTATTGATTGAAGGTGAAAAGATTCTGCGACAGTTATCTGATCTGCCTTCTCATCTCTATGATGTCATGCATCTGACGAAGGGAACGATTCGTCTCGGCGTACCCCCACTAATTGGTTCGCTGTTTTTCCCAGGTCTACTGCGTCGCTTCGAAGAGATGTATCCGATGATTCAAATCGAATTAATCGAAGCCGGTGGACATGCGTTAGAAAAAGCGGTCGTCGCCGGTGAAGTCGATTTGATCGCAACGGTGCTGCCTTCGGATGAGCATTTAACGACACACCCCTTCATTGAAGAAGAACTCCATTTATTCTTACCGAATGATCATCCACTCGCTGATCGGTCGATGATTGCGTTAGAAGAAGTTTCCGACATGCCGTTCGTCTTGTTCAATGAAACGTTCTCGCTCCACGATGTTGTCTTGAACGCCTGCCAAGATGCCGGATTTACGCCTAACGTGTCTCGGGTGAGCTCGCAGTGGGACTTCTTATGTTTACTTGTCGCAGAAGGAAATACCGTGACCGTCCTTCCGCGTTCGATCGCGGATCGCTTTTCGATTCGTGGCGTCAAAACGATCCCACTTGAAACACGAGTCCCGTGGCACTTAGGAATCGCCGTTCCAACCGGTCGCTACCAATCGTACGTGACGCGGAAATGGATTCAATTCGTCAGCGATATGTATTCCAAATAAGCATACCTTTCATAAAAACCATGTATTTGTAGAATGGAAATTCTTCCTTTACGATGAGAACATCGTTAAAAAAGAAAGGAAGTCCTTTACCATGGCAACTCATTTTGAATCACGTCACGAAACAGGCGTTAAAAAACTCAGCGAATTCACAGACGCAAACGCTGCACAATCGACGCATGACAAAATCTCTGAATCCCTGAAAGATATCGCTCCAGCAGTCGGTGAGTGGATCACGGATTTCGCATACGGTGAAGTTTACAGCCGTGATGGTCTCGTCAATCGTGACCGCGCAATCGTGACGATTGCTTCCCTCGTCACACAAGGTACAGAACCACAGCTCGCTCTCCACATCAATACTGGATTGACAGCTGGTTTGACAGGAAACGAAATCGTCGAAGCTATCATGCATCTTGTTCCTTACACTGGATTCCCACGTGTCTTGAACGCACTCGAAGTCGCAAAAGTCGTCTTCGCAGAACGTGGCGTCACAGTCGAAACAGAATAAGATACGCATGACTTGATTGAAAAAAGATGGGCATGACGCATTTTCGGGTATCTCCTTAACAAAGGAGTGGTCGATCATGCGTTATGCCCTTTTTGCGGATCTTCACAGTTCAGTAGCCGACACAGCGGCTGTCCTAGCTGACATACGGCGGATCGCTCCCGATGCGCATTTGTTTTGTCTCGGTGATGTTCATGAATGCCATGTCGGTAAAAAGCGAGCGAAGCGCTATTCTTTCGAATCGCTCTCCCTCGTCGTGACGCTCGATGATGATTTTTTAGAGCTGATTGATTTTAAGACGTTACTTGGTAATCAAGAAGAGCGCATCCTGTCGCTCGTTCCACCACATCTATCTCCTGTCATCGATGCATTACGCGATTGCCCTCGAAAACAACGCATCGAGGGGGCATTGTTGATTCATGGAGACCAACTCAGTTGGTCGCGGGATTTTCTACCCGACCTGTCACAACAACGCGAACCGTTACTCTTTTTTGGTCATAGTCATATCAGAGGTTTGTTTCGAAATGGCATCGCCAAACCGAGCCCACTAGGTCAAACTTTATCCATCAAAGGAGGACGGTATGCCGTCAATCTAGGTCCCGTCATGTTCGAACGAGAATGGTGTCTTTACGATTCAGAGCAACAAACGATCGTATTCTATCAGGCGAAGTAAGAAGATACGACAAAAGCCGTCGGGCACAGGGCTCGACGGCTTTTGTTCGTGCATCTTATTGATCAGAGATAACGGACAAGCGATGCCTTGACGACATCCACTTGTGTGAAGTTCGTCTCTTCCGCGAATGTTTCGATGACTTGACGGACATCCCCTTGACGACGTACGAAGCTCGTCGGGACTGGTGTCGTACCGACAAGTTGCTCATGCAGACTCGTCAATCGATGATCATCGATGATCGTCGTCATCAAATCAAGGAATAGGAGAACATGCAGACGGTTCAAATAATCCCATGGTTTGTCTTCCGAACGGAATTCATTACGAGCGAGCCATTTTTTCAATCCGATCGCATCGATTTGACTCAACGTCTCTGTCGTACGTGCCGACTTCCAAAGCGTCAACAGTTCACCCAGTTTTTTTCGTGTCTGTTTCTTACGCATGAAGAATTCAAAATTATCTTTCGTCCGTAATGCGTCTCCTTCAATCGGAGCAATCAAATCGGCTTCCGGCGCCGTCACGAAATCGTGAACGAAATCGACAGACTCTCCCGGTAACCAAGCAGCGACTTTCCCGTGAAAATCAGCCATAAAGGCGACCGTTTCTGCCAAAGGCTCCTGCTTCATCTGTGAAGCAGCTTGCTGTAATCGTTCTTTCGTCTCAGTCTTCATAATCTACCTCTTCTTATTCGTGGATTGGTCTTACATTTCTTCTGGAGCGCCGACACCAAGCAAACGAAGACCCTCTGTCAAGACGATCGTGACCGACTTGACGAGTGCAAGACGCGATTGTTTTGCTGCGTCATCTTCGAGAACACGGACGTGTCCGTAGTATTTATTGAAGCTTTGTGCAAGATCTAAGACGTAACGGCTGATGATTGATGGCTCGCGACGTGTGAACGCGCGATCGATGACCGTCGAGAATTGGTTTAGCATCGAGACGACACCCCATGCATGATCATCGGCACTACCAGCGAATGGTGTGCCATCATAGCCACCTTTACGGAGCAACGAGTGCGCACGGGCATTCGTGTACTGGACATACGGTCCTGTTTCGCCTTCGAATTTCAACATCTGCTCAAGATCGAACTCGATGTTGTTCATCCGTTCGTTCTTCAAGTCGTGGAAGATGACGGCGCCGACACCTACTTGACGAGCCGTTGCTTCGGCATTCGCTAAGTTCGGATTTTTTTCCGCGATGTTTTGCTTCGCGACGTCGATCGCTTCTTGTAGTACTTCTTCAAGTAAGACGATCCGACCTTTACGCGTCGACATTTTCTTTCCGTCCTTCATGATCAGACCGAACGGCACATGGTGCATTCCGTCGACGTTCTCAAATCCAAGTTTCTTCAAGACTGCGAACAATTGCTTGAAGTGAAGCGCTTGTTCCCCACCGACGACGTAGAACGCTTGCTCAAAGCGGTACGTTTCGAGACGATAGACAGCAGCTGCTAAGTCACGTGTCGCATAAAGCGTTGCGCCATCTTTCTTTTTAATCAAGGCAGGTGGCATACCCTCTGCTTCGAGGTCGACGACCATTGCCCCTTCTGATTCGACGAGGAGATCTTTTTCTTCGAGCAAATCGATGACGTGTTGCATCTTGTCGTTGTAGAAAGCTTCTCCGTTCAAGCTATCGAATTTAACACCGAGAATCTCATAGACACGGTTGAACTCGACGAGTGAAACTTCACGGAACCACGTCCAAAGCGTCGTCGCCTGCTCATCACCTTGCTCGAGTTTTTTGAACCAGAGACGTCCTTCATCTTCAAGAGCTGGGTTCGTTTCCGCTTCTTCGTGGAACCGGACGTATAATTTCAATAATTCCTTGATTGGTTCTGCACGAACTGCCTCTTCCTCACCCCACATCGTGTAAGCCACCATCAATTTCCCGAACTGTGTTCCCCAGTCCCCTAGATGGTTGATCCCGACGACGTCGTACCCTTTTTTACGTGAGATTTGGTTGAGCGCGTTCCCGATGACTGTCGAACGCAAGTGACCCATCGAGAAAGGTTTCGCGATGTTTGGCGCTGAGAAGTCCGTGACGATCGTTTTTCCATTCGCTTCACTTGATCCGAACGCCTCTTGCTCCGTCAAGACTTGGTTGACGATTTCTTGCGAGACGACTTCCCGGTTCAAGAAGACGTTGATGTAAGGACCAACAGCTTGAACGTTCGAGAACAACGGCGCGTCAATTTTCTCTGCGAGCTCCGAAGCAATCATGTTCGGTGCTTTACGGAATGCTTTCGCGAGCATGAAACATGGGAATGCCAGATCTCCATGATCTTCATGTTTCGGTTGCTCGATCAGTTGTTCGATTTGTTCAACCGATAAGGCACCTTCCATGACGTGATGTAATACTTCTGCATACTGCGCTTTATAACTCATCTTTATTTCCTCCTGATTCACTGATTTTTTGGCAATAAAAAACGCCCCTTGCGCCACGCGCAAAGAGACGGAATGACCGCGGTACCACTCTTCTTGGTGTCATTTCGACACCCACCTTGTTCGGGGATAACGGGGTTCCCCCGGCTACGCCTTTTCCATCAGGAATCGGGTAGCGTCTCAGAAGTGCGTTTCACGACCGGTTCGTCCTCAGGCTTCCACCATTCCCTGATTCGCTAGTTGACGAATATCAACCGTTACTCTCTTCATCATCGACTGTATTCGATATCTTTCACATTATACGCAATTCTTTCTTTTCTCTCAACCTTATTTTTTTGGTAAATGGCTTATCAAAATTTCCACAATTCGGGTATAGGAATAAAAGATACTTCTCAGGGGGAGGGATGTTTCATGCGCTACTACCAACATGTAGCCCGGACGAGCTGGATCGTCTTCGGTCTCGTCGCCTTGACATTATTAGTGATCGGCATCGTTCATCCACCAACCTTCCATCCTTCTGTCTCCATCATCAACACCCTTTATTTATTCGGACTCGTTCTCCTGTTTCAGTTCGATAATGTCCGTCGTGGTGGCATTTACTATACATTCCAAGAAGGAATTATCTTATTTTTATTCCTCAATTACGGTTTAACGTACGCCTTGATTTTAAGCCAAATCGGTATTCTCGTCTTTCAATTCATGTCCCATCGAAAAGCGATTCGTTGGAAACGTTTCGTTTATCTTTACCCGATCAATGCCTTATTCGATTTAGTCTACATTTCGCTTCCGGCCTTTGCGTATTATGCGCTCGGCGGACCGATCGGCTCAAACTTTACGTATACGAAAGCCTTGCTCCCTTTCACCGGCTTTTTGATCACCGTCTTCCTTGTCTCTTACTTCCAATGTCTGTTCGTCAATCGCTTCCTCTACTTGAAATACGATTGGCAACGTCTCGTAAAGCTTCAGTCCCTCGTCTATGGAATCAGCATGTTAAGTGCTCTACTCGGAATCTGGTTCTACGATGAAAGTCCGCTCGTCGCGGCTACAGTTTCCGCCTTGATTCTCTTTTTGTTCAAACGTCTGTTGCAAGAGCGTGGCGACTCCCTTGAAGCAAACGATAATGCGAAGCGATTCGATGATGCGAAGGAACACTTGTTGATTTCCCGCTTCGAACGCGAGACGATCGATTCACTGCTCCTCGATTTACCACATCTGTTGCCGTTTTCTGAAGGTTGGATCTCAATTCAACAACAGCGGAAACAAGTCATCTATAACATCCGGACGAAACAACCAATCGACGTGTTACCACTGTTTCATTCCTTGTCAGCCGACGATTTGCATACCCCGATCATCTATGGGCCTGTCTCTTATACACA